>NZ_JBFUIX010000250.1:0-3564 GCF_056401635.1 Paenibacillus sp. P4_E11
ATTCTAGACATGGCGGAATTGAAACAGACCGCGAATCTCAAAGCATTAATCGTTTCCGGCTGCCTTACACAGCGGTACAAGCAGCAATTAATGGAGGAGATGCCAGAGATCGACGGCATTGTCGGTACTGGAGATTTCCATAATATCAATGAGATTATTGACGAAGCATTAAGAGGGAGCAAGCCTGTTCGCGTGGGCAATCCCGTCTTCAATTACGAAGCTGCTCTGCCGCGGAAGGTGACAACTCCCCGATATACGGCATATGTCAAGATTGCCGAGGGCTGTGACAACGCTTGTACATTCTGCAGCATTCCGATTATGCGCGGGAAATTTCGCAGTCGCAGCATGGAATCGATTATTAGAGAAGTGGAGTTGCTTGCTTCGCAGGGTGTTCGTGAAATTAGTTTGATCGCGCAGGACTCTACTAATTACGGTACCGATCTATACGATTCGTTCATGCTGCCGACATTGCTTAATAAAGTAAGTGAAGTGGCTGGAATTGTATGGGTGCGGCTTCACTACGCCTATCCAGGTTTTTTCTCGGACGAGCTGATCGCTACGATGGCAAGCAATCCGAAGATATGCAAATATATCGATATGCCATTGCAACATAGCGAGGATTCGATATTGAAACGGATGAGACGGCCAGGACGCCAGCGTGACACGCGAGAGTTGGTAGCCAAGATGCGTGCACACATTCCGGGAGTAGCTTTGCGTACTTCGTTGATTGTCGGGTTTCCAGGTGAAACGGAGCAGGATTTCAACAATCTGTGCGAGTTCGTTCGTGATATGAAATTTGACCGATTAGGCGTATTCTCCTACTCCAAGGAAGAAGATACGCCAGCCTCCCGCTTGCCGGATCAAGTGCCAGACGAAGTGAAGGAATGGCGTGCGAATACACTCATGGAGATCCAGCGACAAGTATCGAATGAGCAGAATGGCAAGCGAATCGGTGAAGAACTGGATGTTTTGATTGAAAGATACGACGGACGAAATGATGTTTTCATCGGTCGGACGCAATATGATGCACCTGATGTCGACGGGGAAGTGTTCGTAACCAAGTGCGCCAGTGGAATCGGCGAATTGCAGAAAGTACGGATTACACATTCCTTCGAATTTGATCTGTCCGGGGAGGGAATTGCATGAACCTGGCCAACCAAATTACGCTAGCGAGAATATTCCTCGTTCCGGTGATCATGTTCTTTCTGCTAGTTAACTTTGATCTGCCGCCCATCAATATTGAGCAGTTCAGTATTACTTACAATCAGATCATTGCAGCACTTATCTTCATCATAGCCGCCAGTACAGACAGTCTGGACGGCTATATTGCCCGTAAGCGGAAGATGGTAACGAGCTTAGGCATGTTGCTAGATCCGTTGGCAGATAAGCTGCTCGTGTCAGCAGTGCTCATTTCACTTGTGGACATGCAAAAGCTGGATGCTTGGATTGCCATAGTAATTATTAGCAGGGAGTTCGCCGTCACCGGATTGCGAATGGTTGGGTTGCTTCAGAATAAACCGGTCATTTCGGCTAGCCTTTGGGGCAAGTGGAAGACAGGGATTCAGATTACGGCGATTATTGCTCTGTTGATTAATAACTTTCCCTTTACCTTTATTAGCTTTCCGTTCGATTTGATCGCGAGTTGGGCAGCTGCGATTATAACGGTTTATTCGGGAATTGATTATTTCGTGAAAAATAAAACGCTGTTGGATGTGTAATGGAACGCCCTCCGGGGCGTTTCTGTGTGTAACGTGGGTATATTGGGGAGGGCGTCGAAATGAAAGCGGAGATTATTGCAATTGGAACGGAATTGCTGCTAGGTCAGATCGTGAATACGAATGCGCAATATTTATCCAAGGGATGCGCGGACTTGGGAATCAATGTGTACTTTCAGACTGTAGTGGGCGACAACTTGCAACGGATCAAGCAGTCGTTCGAGACGGCCCGGCAGCGGGCGGATCTGATCATCTGCACGGGAGGCCTAGGGCCAACCCAAGACGACTTGACCAAGGATGCACTGGCGGAATTTCTAGGCCGGACTCTGTATATTCATCAGCCTTCGATGGATAAGATCGAGCAAGTATTCGCTTCGCGCGGGATGGAGATGGTAGCCAGCAATTCCAGGCAGGCGAATCTGCTCGTGGATAGCGAGCCATTGACGAATGATACTGGACTTGCGATTGGGGCCGCGCTTACACACGAAGGTACACATTACGTGCTGCTGCCAGGTCCGCCCAAAGAAATGAAGCCTATGTTCGACAATTACACGCGATCATGGTTACAAGCCCGTTTAACCGGCGTGCTGCCGCTCTACTCCAAGATGCTCAAATTCGCCGGTATTGGTGAATCCAGTCTGGAGCATCAGCTGATTGATCTGATCGACGGTCAGCAGGATCCGTCCATTGCACCCTATGCGAAGGAAGGGGAAGTGACGATTCGTCTCACAACCCGAGCGGCAGGGGCTGAAGAAGGTTTTGCCAAAATTGCGAATGTGGAGAAGAAGATCCGCGAACGGCTGGGCGAATACATATATGCGGATGAGGATGTTAGTATGGAGCAGACGCTTGTTCGTCTTATGAGCGAGCGTGGGTTTACGCTGAGTACGGCTGAGAGCTGCACAGGGGGCCTGCTAAGCGAGATGCTGACCGCGGTGACAGGAAGCTCAAGCATGTTCCGGGGCGGTGTCGTGTGCTACAGCAACGAGCTCAAGCACGTTATGCTTGGCGTACCGATGGAGTTGCTTGAGGGTGATGACGCTCCAGGTGCAATCAGTGCAGAGACGGCAGGGAGGCTCGCCGAAGGAGCGCTTGAGCGTGCGAACAGCGACTTCTCGCTTGCGATAACCGGAGTCGCGGGACCAAGCACCTCAGAGGGGAAGCCGGTCGGGCTTGTCTTTATCGGCCTCGCAGAGCGCGGGAAAGATGTGGTCACACATCAGCTGCAGCTATCGGGCGGCCGAGAGATGATCCGGCTTAAAGCGGCCAAGGCCGCGCTGTACCAGCTATGGCTGCGTTTGAAAGAATAGGACGTAGATGGTCACTCGTATTTGYGATCAGGAAATACTTGTAAGGACTACGAAGTTGCAGTACAATAAACTTAGCTGACGGAGGAACCGCAGCAAAGTACTTCATACTTTGCTGCGGTTTTTTGTTTGCGCAATATGTGGCGAGTGCGAATGTATGTTCGAAAAAACACTTGGCAACGGTCGGAAAAACAGGTATCATATAACTAGAAACCTTAGAAGGAAGTGAGTAGCTTGTCAGATCGTCGTGCTGCACTAGAGAACGCCTTGCGTCAAATTGAGAAGCAATTCGGCAAAGGCTCCATCATGAAATTGGGAGAATCCACGCATATGCAAGTGGAGACGATACCGAGCGGCTCTATTGCGCTTGACATCGCACTTGGCATTGGTGGTTTTCCGCGCGGAAGAATTATTGAAGTATATGGACCGGAATCGTCCGGTAAGACGACGGTTGCTCTGCTTAGCCAATACCGCTGATTGATAAGTTCCACTTAATGCAGAGGAAAGCGTTAAGGCAATAACAGGGCGGGACTGCTCCTCCC
>NZ_JBFUIX010000251.1:0-3546 GCF_056401635.1 Paenibacillus sp. P4_E11
GCACTTATAGCAATGGTTATTATTACTATCACTTCTCGTTTAGTGTAACAGACGCCACGTATAATCCAATTACATTAAATGCAACAGTTAACGATGTTGTTTATGCGGTATCAGACCCTGTATCCCGTCTGTCTGCACCTCCGATTTATACCGGTGGCGGCGTGTATTTACCGCCAAGCGCCAGTGGTGATAAACTTGATGCTGTGAACGGTACAGTTGATGCTAACGCACTAAAGAACGCTTTGGCGAACAACACCAACGTAACGATCAATGCGAAAGGTGAAACGGTTTCGATCCCAGCAGCTGCCTTGGAAGGTGCAAAATCAGACGCAACCATCACTATCGTTGGCGACAATGGTACATACATTATGCCTCTGTCCGTTCTGAAGCTCGATGATCTGGCAAAAGCTCTTGGTGTTGCTGTTACTGTTCTGAAGATCAACGTTGAAATCAAGAAGCTTACTGGAGATGCAGCAACTGCTGTTACGAATGCGGCAACTGCTATAGGTGCCAGCGCACTATCCGCTGCAGTTGACTTCAGTATTACGGCTGAAGGTAAAGATGGTAAGAAAGTCGCGGTCGACTCTTTCGGCACTTATGTAAAACGTAAGCTTCCGTTGACGAAAGCTGCTTCCAACACAGCGACTGTCGCCTTATACAACCCAACTACGAAGACACTTAGCTTTGTACCGACTACGATTACGGACAAAGAAGCTACGTTCCAACGTAATGGCAACAGCGTTTATGTTGTAGTTGAATCCTCCAAGTCCTTCAGCGATATCGCATCGCACTGGGGTAAAGCAGACATCGAGCTGTTAGCAAACAATTGATCGTTGACGGTGTAACTGACACGACCTTCGAAGCTGACCGCAACATTACTCGTGCTGAATTCGCAGCTCTCGTTGTTCGCTCTTTGGGTCTAAACACGGTATCGGGAGCAACTTACTTCAGCGATGTAAAATCAGGTGATTGGTATGCTGACGTCGTTGGCGCCGCTGCTCAAGCGAAGCTGGTTGACGGCTATGAAGACGGCACGTTCCGTCCGAACGCTGAAATCACTCGCGAAGAGTTGGCTGCCATGGTAGTACGTGCACTGAAGTTTGCAGGTGTTGAAATTAATGTAGATGCTACGAAACAAGCCCAGCTGCTGTCCGTATGGAAAGATACTAACAACATCGTTTGGGGTAAAGCTGAAGTTACAGCTGCTCTGGACGCCGGCCTCATGAACGGCATGACCGACACAACGCTCGGAACAGACGGCCAAGCAACGCGCGCTCAATCCGCTGCGATGCTGAAACGTTTCTTAACAAAAGCAGCTTTCATCAATTAAATGATATTGAAAAGAKCCGCCCCAGACATCGAGCGGCTCTTTTTCAAACCTAAAATTCCCTTCCAATTTCCAATATGCGGCCTGAATGAACGTCAACCTATGTATACACCATACACTATCAATTTCTTGCTTCTCTGAGGCGGCAGTAACTGCCAGTTTCAACACACCCATGCATTGGTGCGTAATTATTGTATTCGATAAAATAGAATTGAGCCACTTAGAAGCGGTTTGATCACAATAAAAGTGAGCCACTGAATTACCAATTCTCTCACGAACCTCGTATGCTAGATTTGTCGACAACTAGCTGAGAGGAAAGAAAAGGAATGATCACAGTGGCTCAATTTCTTCTTATCAAACATTGCATCGAGCGTGAAGGGCTCTCCCAGCGGGAAACCGCACAGAAGCTTGGTATCTCGCGTAACACGGTAAAGAAACACCTGCAGGCGGAGAAGTTGCCGACCACGATTGAACGTAAACGCATTTACGGCGAACGAAAGCCACGCGGTGAAACCGAGCGGATCCTACCGCTGATCGATGAGTGGCTGAACGCGGATCAGAGCGTGTGGAAAAAGCAGCAGCACACCGCAGTACGCATCTTTCATCGCCTTGTAGACGAATACGACTTCCGTGGCTCAGAATCCAACATTCGCCACCTCGTGCGCCAGGCGCAAGGGGCTACTGCAAGACGTGTATATCCCGCTGGAATTTCAAATGGGACAGCAGTTCAATTCGACTGGGGAGAGGCCGACGTTATGCTCAGCGGTAAGCTCACACGCGTGTACTTGTTCTGCATGCAACTGTCCGACAGCCGCAAACGGTTTGTCCGCGCCTATCTACATGAAAAACAAGAAGCGTTTCTTGACGGGTTTGTACACAGCTTCCGCTACCTGGGCGGCGTCCCGGCGCTGGTGCTTCTGGATAATCTCAAAAGTGCGGTGATCAAAGTGCTGCAAGGACGCGACCGTCTGGAGCAGGAAGCGTTTCAGGCGCTGCAGGCGCACTACGTATTTAAAGCCGAGTTCTGCAACGTCCGCTCTGGCAATGAAAAAGGTCAGGTTGAGAGCCTGGTCGGCGATTCACGCCGCAACGCGCTTGTCCCTGTCCCTCATGCACAGTCGCTTGAGGAGCTCAACAGAGATATCCTACTCCCGTGGTGCGAGCGGAGCGCTCAGCATAAGTGTTTATGATCAAATGAAAAGGGATGGTTTTATCAATAGAAAATCCCTGGTGTGATCATCAGGAATTCCCTGGTATGATCATCGGAAAATCCCTGGTGTGAGCTGGAAATTCTTCTGATGGATTCAGAGCCCCTTTCGGTCATCCAATTGACGTATAATTCTTCTTGCAGAGATGCAAGGAGGAGAAAGGATGATGAAGAGCATGGAGCAGATCCACCGAGTCAAAGAGTTACAAATGCAGCAGCAGGGACCTTATCAGATCGCCAAGGAATTAAAGATGGATGTGAAAACCGTCCGCAAGTATATAGCCAAAGAAGATTTCTCCCCGCAGGTGCCGGTTGTCGTGACAAGGCCCTCAAAGCTGGATCCGTACAAAGCTACCATTGATGCATGGTTAAAAGAAGACGAACAGAATCGCTACAAGCAATGACATACCGGCAAACGTGTGTATGACCGGCTAGTCCAGAAGCATCCTGAGTTCGACTGTTCTTACCCCACTGTCAATCGCTATGTAACGGCCGTAAAGCAAGAACGCAAGATGAGCAAAAATGGCTTTCTAGAGCTGCAGTGGCACCCTGGCGAAGCCCAGGCAGACTTCGGTGAGTGCGATGTCATCCTAAACGGACAAAGGCGGACATGTCGCTTTCTCGTACTCTCTTTCCCACAAAGTAACGCAGCGTTCGTACAGTGCTTCTTGGGAGAAACAGCGGAATGCCTCACTCAAGGTCTCATGGACACTTCGAGCACGTGGAGGGCGTCCCTCGCCGATTGGTGCTAGACAACGCAACAGGTGCTGGAAGGCGGGTTGGTGAGGTGGTCAGACTGACGCATTTATTCCAGCGTTTTCAAGCTCATTTCGGATTCGAGGTTACCTTCTGTAACCCGGCCAGTGGGCATGAGAAAGGCAACGTGGAGAACAAGGTCGGCTACGCAAGGCGAAACTATTTTGTGCCGCTTCCTTCTGCTCCTTCGCTCCTCGAGTGGAATGCAGAGTTGTTTCAAGTCTGTGAGCTCGACAATGCCAGAGAGCACTACAAA
>NZ_JBFUIX010000252.1:0-3524 GCF_056401635.1 Paenibacillus sp. P4_E11
GTCCGACGATTGCCTCAAGGTCTGGATACCGTAATCGGGGACCGAGCAGTCCGGCTCTCAGGAGGGGAACGACAGCGTATTGTGCTGGCAAGAGCGATTCTGCGACAGCCTTCGATCCTTGTGTTGGATGAAGCGACAAGTTCCTTGGATACGGAGAACGAAACTAAGATCCAAGAGGCGCTAGATCGGATTAAAGGAACGATGAGCATTATCGTAATCGCCCATCGTCTATCCACCATTCGGAATGCCGATCAAGTGATTGTGATGGAAGAGGGGAGAGTCATCCAGCAAGGTGGCTTTCAACAGCTTTCGAAGGAAGCGAAGGGGACGTTTAATAAGTTATTAATCCGACAAAATAACACAAAAAAACGCTTGACATGATACAATATGTATCATAAAGTAGGGGTACGGAGCAATTATGATACTAAAAGTATCATTTTCGACAAGGGGGACAAGCGAAAAACATGATTGGAACTGTGGAGCATAAGGAGTTAAAAGAGTTTGGCAAGGTTCTGAAGAAACGGCTATGGCTCATCGCTCTGTGTGTCATTATCGCATGTATTGCGACGGGAGGATATAGTTACTTCTTTATTAAGCCGGTCTATGAAGCCTCGTCTAAGCTAGTTATGAAGCATTCGAGGGATAACGGTAATTTGATTAAGCAGCTAGATATTAATGAAGTGAATCTTAATCTCCTGTTGGTCAATACCTACAAAGATATTATTAAGACCAATGCAGTCATGGATCGTGTCGTCGAGCGTTACCCGGAGTTAGGGTTAACGGCGGAACAACTAATTGGAAGAACTCATGTCAGTTCGATCAATGACACCCAAGTTATGACGTTATCCATACGCGATTATTCCATGGCTAATGCCATCAACACGGTAAATGCAATAGCAGCCGTATTTAAAGAAGCGGTTCCGAGCATTATGAGTGTCGATAATGTAGAGATTCTAAGCAAAGCGAAGATCGCCTATAACGTTGCACCGAATCCTGTTGTTAACATTATGATCAGTTTTATCTTAGCTCTATTGATTTCAACAGGTGCCGTATTCCTAATCGAATACCTGGATGACTCGGTGAAGAGTGAAGCGGACATCTCAAGCATCCTCGGCGTGCCGACATTCGCCGTCGTGACCACGATAAGAAGGAAAGACTTGGTGCCGCTCCGTAGGAAATCAACAACCCGGAATATGGGAGGGGCTCCTGATGCGACACTCAACAGCTAAACAACCGCTCATTATGGATGTGAATCCCAAATCGTTCCTTGCAGAAGCCTATCGTGTAATCAGAACGAACATTGAATTCTCTTCCAGAGGTCCCAAATTGAAGACGATTGTCATTACGTCGGCACATCCACAGGAAGGGAAATCTACAACAGCGGCCAATACAGCAGTTGCCTTCGCGCAAGCTGGCAAACAAGTCCTGCTCATAGATGCCAACCTTAGTAAGCCGGCCATCCATCATATATTCAGCAAACCTAACCGCATCGGGCTTTCTGACATTCTTGCCCATTCATGCAATGTGAACGAGATGATTCAGGAAACACACATTAACCGTTTATCGATTATTACCTCGGGCCGAACACCACCCGATCCATCGGAGCTGCTCTCTTCTGATCGGTTAACGGAAGTACTGGATGAATTGAAAACGATATATGACATGATTATTATCGATACGCCGCCTGCCTTAACCGTTACGGATGCTCAAGTTATTGCTGCCAAATGTGATGGTGTCCTGCTAGTCGCTCATGTAGGTAAAGTCAATCGTCAATCCGTTACCAAGGTGAAGGTGAACTTGGATCATGTAAACGCCAGGTTGCTGGGAGTCATTCTTAATAACGCCAAGCGTACGAAAAGGGATAAGCAAGAGGTTGATTACAACGAGTAGAACATAAGAACGCCATGTGAAGTATGAATGCCTAGGTAATGTCTACTGCACCTTAATCACTGTAGGCACTCGGTCACGCTGTGGGTTGCAATAACCTTAGACGCCAAGTCGTCAGTGGTGTGATGTGAGGATGGGTTAGATGCCCAATCGTTTGTTTATTTAGAATTATGGGAGGATACGAAATGAAGAAAGTCAGAAAGGCAATCATACCTGCTGCTGGGCTAGGAACAAGATTTTTGCCGGCAACAAAAGCGATGCCCAAAGAAATGCTGCCCATCGTAGACAAGCCAACCATTCAATACATTGTGGAAGAAGCAGTCGCGTCCGGAATCGAAGATATCATTATTGTAACAGGACGCAGCAAAAAATCGATTGAAGATCATTTCGACAAAAACTATGAACTAGAGTTGAATCTGGAAAGCAAAAATAAGAACGAACTGTTGGATGTAGTGAACGGCGTTACGAATCTAGTAGATATACATTATGTTCGTCAGAAAGAAGCGCTTGGACTAGGTCATGCGGTCTGGTGTGCTCGCAAGTTTATTGGCAATGAGCCATTCGCTGTATTGCTGGGCGACATGATTATCGATAGTCAGGTACCTTGTCTGAAACAGATGATCGATGTGTACGAACAATCCAATGCTTCCAGCATTATTGCGGTCGAGCCTGTGGCTTGGGATGAAGTCCACAAGTACGGTGTGATTGATGCGAAGCCCATATCCGATCGGATACAACGCATTCACAATCTTGTTGAGAAGCCGAAGGCATATCCGCCATCTAACCTTGCCATCATTGGTCGCTACATCTTAAGCCCAGAAACGATGGATCTATTATCTGAAACCAAACCGGGTGTGGGAGGGGAGATCCAGTTGACGGATGCGCTGCAACAACTTGCCCAAATTCAGAAAATGTACAGTTACATTTGCGAAGGCAAGTTGTACGATGTGGGCAGCAAACTCGGATTCTTGAAAGCTACCGTTGAATATGCGATGAAGCACGAAGAGCTGCAAGAAGAGTTCGCGGAGTATTTCCTGGAGTTTATTCAAAGCCGGGTCCCGCTTAAAGCTATTATATAGTACCTGGAGAGGATTTCTGTATGAATCACCGTACGATTACTCTAACTCGTCCCACAGGACTGTATGTTCAAGTAGTCAAACCTATAATCGATTTTATAGCTGCCCTTGTGTTACTGATTGTACTCCTTCCTCTTATCCTCATTGTGTCGTTGTTAATCAGAATAGACTCCAAAGGTCCGATTATCTTCAAACAATCCAGGTATGGGAAAGATGGCAAAGTGTTCAAAATTTACAAATTTAGAAGTATGAGCGTAGGTGTTCCGCAAGAGGGTCGTTCGCCAGAGTCGGGTAATGATCCTCGGATCACACGAATGGGAAAAGTGTTGCGAAGAACAAGTCTCGATGAGATTCCTCAATTACTTAACATCTTAAATGGAGAGATGAGTTTCATCGGTCCTCGTCCGGAGCAGGAAACCATTGTACATAAGTATTATTCAGAAGCCGATTGCCAGCGGTTTATTGTCACGCCTGGAATTACGGGGTTGTGGCAGACGAGTCCGGACAGGAAGGCACCCATATATGAGAATTTGAATCATGATTTCAGATATATCCAATAAG
>NZ_JBFUIX010000253.1:0-3506 GCF_056401635.1 Paenibacillus sp. P4_E11
TCCATAAGAAAGATACCGAGCAGAACCACATATGCTTGTCTTTGCCCGGGTTATCACTCTTGGATCCCTTGCTATATCCGATGATATTGTTCAATAATGTAGTCGGTGGCGGCATGAGTTCTCACTTATTCCAGGAAATCCGTGAGAAACGGGGGCTTGYGTACTCCGTCTATTCGTATCATTCCGCACACATCGATAGTGGGTTGTTCACCATTTACATGGGAACTGCGCCTAAGCAAACTACGGAAGTGCTGGACGTTACCATGGATCTGTTGCGCAATCTGGCCCAGAACGGCTTGAGTGCGGCGGAGTTGAAGAAGGGCAAGGAACAGCTGAAAGGCAGCTTTATTCTAAGCCTGGAAAGCACAAGCAGCCGAATGAATCGACTCGGGAAGAACGAGTTGATGGTTGGCAAACATTACACCATGGATGAAATACTCGACCGTATAGATGCGGTTACCCTCGATGACATAAGCTTGCTTACGGAAAAGGTGTTCTCCCATTCGTTCGCTCTGTCGATGGTTGGCAAGTCAGATCAAGCGATTGAATCGTTCGGGAGGGATCCGATTGTCGTTGCTTAATGTCGTGAAATTGATGAAGCTGCCAGGCACAGAAGACGTACAGCTGCCGCAGCGGATGTCGGATCAAGCAAGTGGCTTTGATCTGTATGCAGCAGTACCAGCTAACGAACCGATCGTGCTGCAGCCGGGACAACGCGCCTTGGTGCCAACAGGTGTAGCGTTGGCCATACCGCCGCAGCTGGAAGCCCAGATCCGCCCTCGCAGCGGTCTAGCATTCAAGCATGGAATCACTTGCTTGAACACGCCGGGAACGATTGATGCGGATTATCGCGGTGAGATTAAAGTGCTGCTTATTAATCTGGGTCAAGAACAATTCGCGATTCAGCGGAATGAACGCATTGCCCAGATGGTGTTCCAGCACGTACCCCCTGTCATTCTTGAAACGGTTATGCGCCTGGACGACACCGAACGTGGTGCAGGCGGTTTCGGGCATACGGGGACCAAGTAAGGACGCAACCAGCTCATACAAGTGTATAATAGAAATAGCCGTTTCCAAGTAGAAATACGACCTGGATGCGGCTTTTTTGTTGCGACTAAACGATCTCTCCCAGCACGATGACTGTTTCCGTTGGGCAGGAACCCATCCTTGGGCGTGCGCATAAGATGACTTATATACGAGGGAGAGGAAAGGAGGGTAACAACGCCATGTTGACCGGAGTGCAAGTTGCATTCATCGGCGGGGATGCCCGCCAGTTGGAAGTGATTCAGAAATTCGTGGAATTGGACGCGACTGTTCATTTGATCGGATTTGACAATTTGCAAAATCAGTACAGCGGAGCGACCAAATCTGCGCTATCGACAGAAGTGTTGCGGAGTGCAGACGCTGTTATTTTACCTGTGATAGGTACAGACGACAACGGGATCGTAGATTCGTTATTTTCAACAACGGAGCTTCACTTAACTGAGGAGCATGTCCGTTGCTTGCCTGGGCATGCCAAGGTGTATACAGGGATGGCCAAAAGCTACCTGAAGTCATTATGTGCAACAGCGGGAATCAAGTTGGTTGAACTTCTGGAGCGGGACGATGTCGCCATATACAATTCGATACCGACTGCAGAAGGTGCGATTATGATGGCTATTCAGAATACAGACATTACGATCCATGGCTCCATAAGCATGGTTCTGGGGCTGGGCAGAACCGGGTTCACAATGGCCCGAACTCTTCAGGGATTAGGTGCGGAAGTGAAGGTAGGAATCCGTCGTCAGGAGCATTACGCGCGAGCTTGGGAGATGGGTTTTACCCCGTTTTATTTGACCGAATTGGCTCAGCAGGTCTCCAATATCGACTTGCTTTTTAATACGATACCGACTATGATAGTCACAGCACAAATTATCGCCAATATTCCGCACCGGGCTGTCTTGATTGACCTTGCTTCCAAGCCAGGTGGAACGGATTTCCGTTTCGCCGAGAAGCGTGGAGTAAAGGCAATGTTAGCCCCCGGGTTACCTGGAATCGTCGCTCCCAAAACTGCTGGACGCATCATAGCGAATACAGTCAGCCAGTTGATATTGGAAGATGCCGTTACAGGGAGGAATCATGAATGAATTGGCAAGGTAAAACAGTCGGATTCGCATTAACCGGATCGCATTGCACGTTTGCGGAAACTATGCCGCACATTCAAGCATTTGTGGATCAAGGAGCACGCGTCATTCCTATCGCTTCACAAACTTTGATGACGACGGATACGCGATTTGGCACCTCGGATAATTGGCAGAAACAGTTAAAAGATATTACAGGGAATGATATTATTTCTTCAATTGTGGATGCAGAACCGTTGGGTCCTTCCAAGCTGCTTGATGTTATGCTCATTGCTCCCTGCACAGGGAATACGACCAGTCGATTAGCGAATGCAATGACCGATAGTCCGGTATTAATGGCGGCCAAGGCCCAATTGCGCAATCAGCGTCCGCTCGTATTGGCAATCTCTACAAACGACGGTCTTGGATTGAATGCGGCGAACATCGCCAAACTCCTGGTAGCTAAGAACATCTACTTCGTCCCGTTCGGACAGGACGCACCCAATGTGAAACCGAACTCACTTGTTGCCCGCATGGAACTGGTGATTGATACATGTGCGGCTGCACTTGAATATAAGCAGCTTCAACCAATGGTCATTGAAAAGTTCAATTATATGAACTCCTAATACATTTATTCTTACAAGGGGAGAGCAGGGTATGTCGAATCAAAAGCAATTTACTGTAGCAGTCGTTGGAGCAACCGGCGCCGTAGGCGAGCAAATCATCCGTTTGTTAGCCGAAAGAAACTTCCCTATAAAGGAACTTAGACTTCTATCTTCTGCTCGTTCAGCCGGTAAGAAATTACCGTTCAATGGCGGTGAGATCGTAGTTCAGGAAGCTACACCCGATAGCTTCCGCGGTGTAGAAATCGCATTGTTCAGTGCGGGCGGCGACATCAGTCGACAATTAATTCCACATGCGGTGGAACATGGTGCCGTTTGTATCGACAACACCAGTGCTTTCCGGATGGATCCAGAAACGCCTTTAGTAGTACCAGAGGTTAATGTGGATAAGATCAATGATCACAAAGGCGTCATTGCGAATCCGAACTGTTCGACGATCCAGATGGTAGCTGCATTGAAACCGTTGTACGATCGTTATGGGATCTCCCGTATTATCGTGTCTACTTATCAAGCTGTTTCTGGTGCAGGTGCCAAAGCAATCGATGAAATGCTTCGTCAATCCAAGGCTATTCTGGATGGACAGGAAGCGAACCCAGATATTTTACCTGTAGGCTCGTTGCCTGTTAAGCATCAAATCGCCTTTAATGCCATTCCGCTAATCGACAAATTTACGGACAACGGCTTTACTTATGTAGAGTTGAAGATGATTAACGAGACTTAGAAATTTATGGGTGACGAATCAATTGAAGTTACCGCGACATGCGTTCGCTTACCAGTCGTATAC
>NZ_JBFUIX010000254.1:0-3498 GCF_056401635.1 Paenibacillus sp. P4_E11
ATAGCAGACATCGCCCAAAATCGAGATTTAAGCCAGTATATCTTATAACAATTGGGGCCCCCCGCAAAGTAATAGGAATATTCTGCGAAGATTCAACTTCACTTTGTGGGGAGTACTTAGAAAGGAGCAGGGTCATGAGTTTATTAGCGAAAACAAGAAGGTTGAACCGTCTGCTTCAGAAAGCAGCAGGAAACGCGGTTAGTTTTATGGAAATGTCAGAGGTGCTGAGGGATCTGATCGGCGCCAATATATTCGTAGTAAGCCGTAAAGGGAAAATACTCGGATACGCCATAGCCGATGAATTCGAGTCGGATCAACTTCGATCGATGCTAACTTCGGACAGACGCTTACCGGAGGAGTATAACAACATATTGAAAAAAATCGAGGAAACTTCCTCAAACCTAGACGATGACAGCCCTTATCATCGATTCACGGGTAAGATTCATGCTTTCTTCGAGCAGAGGGTGGTCACCATTATTCCTATTATCGGAGGCGGCGACCGCTTGGGCACGCTAGTGTTGACCCGTGCAGAGGACCCCTTCATAGATGACGACCTGATTATGTCCGAATATGGGTCTACAGTCGTAGGTATGGAGATCTTGCGGGAGCGTGCAGAGGAAGTAGAGATGGAGGCTCGCAGCAAAGCTGTCGTTCAAGTGGCGGTAAGCTCGTTGTCGTACAGTGAGATGGAAGCAGTCGATCATATACTAGAAGAACTGAAGGATAAGGAAGGACTGCTTGTTGCTAGTAAAATCGCCGATCGGGTTGGTATTACGAGATCGGTCATTGTGAATGCCCTGCGTAAGTTGGAAAGTGCAGGTGTCATTGAGACTCGTTCTCTTGGAATGAAAGGCACCTATATTAAGATATTGAATGATCAGCTTATTCAAAGCTTATCGAAAGCGAAAGTGTAACAAAGCGAAGTTTCATCCAAAATATTCATAAAAAGTTAATATTCGTAGTAATATGTGTGAAGCCCATCGGAAAGATAGGGCTTTTTCCTTATTGCAGGAAAGGCGAAATTTGTAGAAACTAATACTGGTTGATAGGTTACAAAAATAGACAAAATTCTATGTAAAATTTTCTTGAGATTTGGGGTAGAAAGAAGGAAATATAGTAGCCGTGTGGAATACATTAATATTATTCTTCTATTGAAAGTAGGTAAATCCATATGGTTTTGTGGAATAAACCAAGTCTTCAGATGATGGAGCGCACTATTGACGCCTCTACATTTCGACAAAAGGTCATTTCCAATAACGCAGCAAATGTCGATACGCCTTACTTCAAAAGGTCTGATGTAGTGTTCGAAGATTTGCTTGAGCAGGAACTGAAGACCCAAACGATTGAGGGCTATCGAACTGATTCCAAGCATATTCCTATAGGCCGTAAGACTACATCCATTGAGCCACAGGTCGTAACCGATGAGAAAACATTGATGAACAACAACTACAACAACGTCGATGTAGATTACGAAATGTCGCTGCTAGCGAAAAATCAGCTTCGCTACAACGTGATGGTTCAACAGGTTAATCATGATTTGAAGCTGTATCGCACAGCAATCAACGGAGGGCGCTAACGATGAGATTAACGAATGGGTTTGATATCAGCTCGTCAGCACTGACCGCCCAGCGATTCCGCATGGACGTAATATCTTCGAACATCTCGAATGCAGATACAACTCGAAGTAAGCTCGTCGGTGGGAAGTGGGYCCCCTACCAACGTAAGGTAATCACGATGGAAACGAAGCAGCAGTCGCCGTTCGCGGGACAATTGCACAATGCTATGCGCGAAGCGACAGGTGAGGGAGTGCGGGTATCACGAGTGTTCGAAGATACGGCTCCATTCAAGCAAGAATATAATCCTACTCACCCCGATGCGGATGAGAATGGCTATATACAACTTCCGAACGTGGACATTCTGAAGGAAATGGTAGACATGATGTCGGCCACGCGTTCCTATGAAGCGAATGTCACGGCATTGAATGCGACCAAAGCAATGATTAGCAAAGCGTTAGAAATCGGGAGATAACGGAGGGAAATTAGATGATAGAGAAGATCGGATTTTTGGCCAAACCGGCTGCTGCACCGGTAATGCCTAAGGAAGAGGGAACACTTGGAGCTGTCGATGTGACGAAGAGCTTCAGTTCGTTTCTAACCAATGCATTGGGTCAGGTTCAAGCCCAGCAGACTGTTACCGATGTATTGAATGATAAATTTGTCACTGGAGAATTGTCGGATGTTCATCAACTTACGATAGCCGCCGAGAGAGCTTCGCTCAGCTTGGAACTGACTGTTCAGATTCGCAACAAAGCGATTGAAGCGTATCAAGAGATCATGAGAACGCAAATATAGACGACTAACAAATCGTAGCAGAAGTTCTTTGGCGGGGTGACAAGGTGAACGAATCGATTGTCCAATATAAAGAGCGATTGACTCAATATTGGAAACAAGCAAGTAAAGTTCAAAAATATATGATTATTGGTACGATCGTTTTTCTTATCGCAGTTCTGATCTTGACCTCCATAAATTTATCGAAAACGGAGTATGCTCCCGCTTTCTCTAACTTGCAGCCGAATGATGCGGCGTCAATAAAAACCTATCTCGACGGAGCGAAAGTTCCCTACCAGCTAAGTCCAGACGGGAAGAGCATTAGCGTTCCGGCCAATCAGGCTGCGTCAATCAAGCTGGACGTGGAGTCGCAAGGGCTGAACAAGAGCGGCTCGCTTGGTTATAGTGGCACTTTCGGAGGAAATAAGACGTTCGGCATGTCGGACAATGAATTCAATGTGAAACTCATCAGTGCGATGCAGGGCGAAATTCAGCAAATGTTCAATCAGATTAATGGTGTGGGCAGCTCGAAGGTGCTGATCACGGTTCCCAAAGAGTCCGCATTCTTAACTACGGAGAAGCAGGAATCAACTGCGTCCGTTGTCCTTAGCATCCAGCAAGGTTACCGATTCGAACAGGCTCAAGTGGATACGATGTATAACTTGGTCGCTAAGACGGTTCCGAAGCTGAAGCACGAGAATATAACCATATCCAATCAGAACGGCGAATTAATGCCATATTCGAAGACGAATGGTGCCATTGCCAACACTTCGAACCAGATTCAACAGCAGTTCCAGATCAAGAACCAGTTTCAGAGCGATTTACAGAAAAATGTAATGCACCTATTGTCGACCATGATCGGCCCTAATAAAGTGGTCGTTAGCGTTGTGTCTACATTAAATTTCGATCAGAAGTCTAGCCAGCAGAAGATGGTCTCGCCTGTGAATCCTACTGACACGCTTGGAATCCCGATCAGTACGCAGAAGAATAATAAGTCATCCACATCAGACGGGGCTGCCAATGGCGGTGTACCAGGAACAGGCAATACAGATGTACCTACATATCAAGGAAACAATAGTGCCGGAGGCAAGTCTACTTCGGAGGAAACGAATGAAATTATTAATTACGAAGTAAACCGGATTACCAATGAAATCGTCTCGAGCCCTTTCAT
>NZ_JBFUIX010000255.1:0-3475 GCF_056401635.1 Paenibacillus sp. P4_E11
GAGATTCCGACCGTTGTTGAAATATTGTTCCTATGATTGAATTATTAGCGGTGAGAACAAAATTTCAAAGACGGACGCTCCGCTTCTCCACCCCCTCCCACGCCCTCTTCCATTCTTCTTTTGTTCAAGGAGTTACGTTCCCAACCGCCCCTCATCCACTTTTGCAGGGCTGCTCCACGACAATTATTGATTCATTCTGCTTTAGGGAGGACATGTTGTTAGGTTCTAGTGACTTGTAACCATGCAGGGTGTGCCCCTGTCCGAAAACGACCAATAGCGTTGTTACATCACCCTATTTGGCCAAAATTAATCAAATCCAACCAATTAAGCTGTTTGATCAGTTTGATCATCTTATTTCACGATATTTCATCTGATTTCGATGTTTTTCGGTATAATAGAGTGATGAAATCACCCTATTGGATGAAGTCCAGCCTTCTCCTCAAAAGTTACTAATTCTGATCACTAAATAGGGGGGGGAACCTTCTGTTTCTCACTCGGATCCCCGTCATCCATTCGATCCGTGTCTTGCGCCACTCCTGTGGAACCCTATGTCTGATCAGCCGTGAAATGACCCTCGAAGTTCAGCTGTGAGAACTGCGGAGGAGATGTACCCGAACTACTACAAAGGTGTACATAACCTTATCAAAAAACGAATCAAGGATGAAGCTCTCTCCACCCCAAAATAATATGATAACAAAAACCCTTCACAGGGTTTTTGTTGTCGCTTAGTCCAAGTATCCGGGTTTCGTAATATGTTCATACAGTTCTGGTTCAGTCAATACTCTGCATGTTTGCCGGATCATCTGGTAGGCCCAGTGCCGCATAATGATGCGGTAATAGGACGGATTGCGCATCTGCAAGCACTCCTGCTCCAGCCGCTCCAACCGGGCTAATGCCCGGTCAATTAATTGTTGAGTCGCTTCTCTTTTACCACAAGTCCGAAATGCGCCGAACACTTCTTCGATCGCCCAGCGCTCATAGCGGTCGATGAAATAGTCTAGTGAAGCGCGCGAGGCATTGGCGTGATGATGCACATAAGCTTCAGGCAAGTAGACGATATCGCCCTGCCTATCTCTAACGCGATCAATCATTGCGTTCTCACCGGTACCCGACAAATGTTTCAAGCTACGCGGAAACGTGCAGGGAAAGCAACCACCGATCTGGATAGCAAGCGATTTTCGGATTCCCATGTTGTTGCTGAACACATACTCCCGTTCCAATACGAGTCGCTTATCTCCATAATCCAAGTAGGCGAACAGGGGATGCACAGCCTCCGAGCCGTAATCATATATCCAGTCGACATGCTCTCCGCTCCAGATCGGCAGCACTTTCCCACCGACGATGCCCGTATTCGGATGGCGGTCGAACTCCTCTAGCATGGAAGACAGCCAAGATGGACTTGCTTCAATATCGTCGTCACCTAGTACCACAATGTTTCCCTTGGCTAGCAAGATCCCCTTATTTCTAGCAAGATGTACGCCCGGTCTTGGCTCCGTAACATATGCCCATCGGCAGTCCGCCTGCTTCATGACCTCCTCGACAATACGCCTCGTGTGATCGCAGCTGCCGTTGTCCACCACCACAATCTCGTAGTCCGATGACGGCAAATCTTGCGCCAGGAAAGTTGGGAGTGCACGAGCAAGTATGTCCGCCCTGTTGTATGTCGGTACAATCAAGGAAAGCTTGATCATCCCAACAGCCCCCTTCGAATCAATGTTTCCACTGCCGCTATCGTATCCTGCGCTGCATACTCCTCATCAGTCTGAGCGAGATCGTCATACAGCCTCTCCCAAGGAAAATTCGAATCGTCCGGACAATCAGAAAACATACGGGCCAGCGGAATCACATGATAGCGATTAAGAGGGAACCATATCCCGTATCGGGTTGCAACGGAATACCGGATCGTCTCATGCAACGACAAGGAGGATAGGAACTGCTCTTCGGTCATACGACCTGCACTCCCCTCGTAGCCGATGATGACACTATACGATGCTGGGTGGAGGGTCGGGTGATCCATTACGACTTGCGCTGCCTCACCGGCTTTATCCAGTGAGGCCGCATTCGGCAGCTGATCTGGCTCAAACACAACGGACCGCTCCACATCAAGATGCTGATGAATCGTGCCGTCCGGCCATACGGTGAAATGGACCGGAACAGAATCGCTATTCGAACGGCGAATCGCGCCATCATTCACGATGACGATTGGACATACTCCCCGTCTGTCAGCAGATACGCCTTGTTGGTCATGCAGCCGGACGTCTCCGTGCATCACATCCCCCTCCTTCTTGCTAACCAATCGGCCGCAGTAAACCATAAAAATCGTATTCTTTGGGCGAGAGCGGAATCAGCTCATCCACCATGAAACTTAATGTCCGGGTATCTTCGTTCATCCCTAAGTCTCTGGGAACATAAGCATTCTCCGAGACGAATTCAATCGAGCATGACCGCTCCTTGCAGTGAACCGGGATTTCCAATGTAAAGCTTCCCTGGCTAACCCTATACCGATCCAGAATCAGCTCCCCGTTGACATAAACCGAGAAGCGTAGCGGGCCGCTCGAGGGCAAATACTCCGCCATTTTGTGCGTGCCTTTCACAATCAGCGTGTGCAGAGGGGCTTCCGGCTCCGCCTCGACGATCACCCGAAACCGTGGAGGCGCCCAATTATCATCATAACGGTTCATTTCAATAATTTGCGGGGTAGATCCGGAGATCGAGCAGGTTTTCAACTGATGGATAAGCCATGATGCGCCTTTCCCAATATGGTTCCCGATAAATTCCAGCAACCAGTAATTGGAGATCGATCCATATTGCTTCAAGCTCGTGCGGAACACTTCATGAAATCCCCGGTCGAGCCAATCCTTCATATTTTTACAAGAAGCATGAAGCCTTGCATTCCCAAGGTAGCTGTCGATATGCCCAATGGGAAATCTCTTGGCCATCCGGATCCAGAGGTCATAATCCATACAAAAGTAAAGTTCCTCGTCCAGCCCCCCCAGTTCCTCAGCCGCTGACTTGCGAAAGAAAGCGGTTGGTTGGCAAATCATGTTGATTTCGTACAGCCGGTTCATATCAAACGGTTCTACCGGATAAAAGTTAATAATCCTGCTTTCCTCATCGATATAGTAGGCATTGCCGTAAACCATGGCCCATTCATGGTTGATTTGAAGTGTGTTTACCGCTTTGGACACCGCTCCGGGCAAATAAGTGTCGTCCGAATTAATCCAGCCGATCAGCTCTCCTCTCGCCATTCGGAGCGCTTTATTCAGTGCGTGCGCTTGTCCACGGTCGGGCTCAGATATGAAACGGAACCGTTCTGTCCCAAGCAGCTCTGCATATTCCCGTAACAGTTCCAACGTACCGTCCGTCGACCCCCCATCAACAACAATATGTTCCATGTTCGGGTAGTCCTGCATAAGTATGCTCTCGATCGTCTCCCGAATAAACCGGCCTTGGTTATAGGAGGGTGTGAGAATAC
>NZ_JBFUIX010000256.1:0-3452 GCF_056401635.1 Paenibacillus sp. P4_E11
CCACTGTATTGACGCTGCTCCCTTTCTTAACCTTAACCTCTAAGACACGTCCCGAATAAGGACTAATCGCTGTCGTAGCACGATTATATTCCGTTTGCAGAGCGGTGATCCGAGTTTTCTGATCATTGATCTTCCCCTCAAGCGGTTGGGTCGGATTGCGCCCATATTCGGCAACAAGTGCATCAAGTTCCCCCTTCGCCAGTCTTACTTGCTCAAGCAGGGCAGGTTGCTCGATCCGGGCGATCACATCCCCCTTCGTCACAACATCATTCTCAACGACACGAATATCCGATATTTGCCCGGCCGAGGAAGAATAGATTTGCTGCAATCCTCCTGGACGGATCAAGACACCTTGACTGTACACTTTCTTCTCCAGACTGCCGTTGAACCCCCACACAAAAGCAGCCACAATCAGTATCCCGAGTGCTGTTAGCGCAAGCCATCCTTTGGGAGAGGTTACCTTCATCAAGGTGTCGAGTTGTTCCGGAGAAGACAGTCTTTCCGTAGAAACTTTGCGAAAGACGTTATTGTTCATCGTACGATGGCTCCTTTAATCCAGGTTTTCAAACTTACCGTTGCGTACCCGTTTGATTACGATCGGCATATCCCGCACGTCACCATTGGAGTCGAACGAGTGTACGCCTGTCGCACCTTGCCAGGACTTCATCTCTTTAAGCGATACAGCAATCTGTGCAGGTACGGTTGAACCCGACTTCTCAATCGCAGACGCCAGTAGCTTCAGTGCATCGTAACCTTGTGCAGCCCATTTGCTCGGTTCAGCCTTATAAGCCCCACGGAATTGTTCTACGAATCGCTTCGTTTCATCCCGCGTGTCATTGGGGTTGAAGATCGAAGCGACAACGGTACCCTCGACCGCGCTCCCTCCGTTACGCAGCAGATCATCCGAATCCAGTCCATCGCCGCCTATAACCGGTGCCTTCAGTCCGGCTTCACGCAGTCGAACGATAAACTCCGCTCCTCCTACTGCCGTCTCAGCCAAGAATACCGCATCGCATTCTAGCAATCGCCACTTGTCCACGATACGCTTCAGATCGTTGCTATCTTTATAGTCCGAGATTCGGTCGATGATGCGGATGCCACTCTTGTTCGCGCTATCCTCGAATAAATTGGCGAGCCCACGCCCATATTCATCAGACGTGTAGAAGATCGCAACATTCCGATAATTCTTACTCGCTGCATAAAGCGCGGCTTGCTTCCCGATCTGTGCGTCACTAGGAATCGTACGGAATATGTACGGATTCGCTTCACTCGTGAGTTGAGGAGAAGTCGACCCAGGAGCTAGCATCAAAAGTCCGGCATGTGCATAGATCTTGGACGCAGGTACTGCTACAACGGAACTTCGATGTCCAATCATAGCGACCATATTGCTAGTGTTGGAGAAGGATTGAGCGACAGACATGCCAGTCGTTACAGACGACTGGTCGTCTTCTTGCACGAGCTTCAATTTCTTACCAAGGACACCCTGCTGGTTCACTTCCTTAAGGGCAAGTTCAATGCCTTCCTTGAATAAATCGTTACGAGCCTTAAATGGCCAAGCGACTCCGATCACGATATCACCTGAGTTGTTCTGCGCCGTATGTTCCCTTGCCTGAATCGGATCATCCGGTCCAGTACATCCTGAGGCAAATAGCATTAAAGCGATTCCAATAAGCGCCCACTTAAACTTCATTCGCACGCGGCCCCCACTGATCCGTTATAACGGGTGACCTTCCTCCTTTTTTCACTTCATCTTAAGTGTCAATAGCCGCACATTGCCATAATCATTATAGCTGTTAGCAAACGTGTGTCATATAAAGCTACGATCAACTTAATATTAAATTTAGTTAAAGAGAACAACACTCGAAATACAAATATTCCCTCAACATTCTACACCCATGGATTGGCGGTGTCATTACTATTCTTAGCGAACTCGGTGTAAACAACAAACAACCGGCTTAGATCTGGGTGATCTAAAGCCGGTTGTTAGAATGTTATTAATGTAAGGTTATGCTACTACGGTTTCAAGTGGATCCTCTTCATCGCGATTGAATGCATCTCGGTCGAATTCGCCTTCCGAATCTGCGACGAGCAGCGCGGTAACAGTCGTACCCGTTGCGTTCACTGCTGTACGACCCATATCAATCATGGATTCCACAGCAATGACGAGTCCCATTCCTTCAAGCGGTAAGCCAAGAGCGGTCAATACGACAGTTGTCGCTATGGTTGACGGACCTGGGACTCCCGCTACCCCAATCGAAGAAATAACTGCTACCAGAACAAGAACGATGTAATCGGATAACCCCAGATTGATGTTGTATACCTTCGCCACGAAGATGGCTACAATCGCCGGCCACACCCCGCCGCATCCATTGAAATTCATCGTTGCGCCAAGTGGAGCGACGAAGCTGGCAATACGGGGCGACACACGAAGACGCTTCGTGATTACTTCCAGGTTAATAGGCAATGTCGCATAACTGCTGCGCGTTGTGAACGCGACGGCGATCGTAGGATAAGCTTTCCGGAAAAACTTAATGGGGTTAACCTTCGCTACGAAGAACACCAGCCCACCGAACACGAGCACAAAATGGATGATAAGTGCGGTATAGGAGGCGAAAATAATTTTGGCCAATGGAGTCAGGGTTTCGATCCCATACTTAGCGGCCATAGCGCCAACGAGCGCATACACTCCGTACGGAGTTAGTCGAATGACATACTTTACTACCTGATGCAGCACATCTGCTAACGACTTGATCAAAGTCTTGACGGGCTGAACAGCTTCAGGTTTTTTCGAGCTAACGTGGATAATGGCGACGGCAACGAAGATGGCGAAGATCAGAACCGGTACAACCTTCCCGCTGGCCATATCGCTGATCGGATTCGAAGGAACAAGATCCAGAATAACTTGCGAGAACGTAGGGACTTCACGAGCCTTGAAGTCTTTCGGCACGGCTTGGGCAATGCCTGATCCTGGATTAATAGCAAGCGCCACAAGCAGTCCGATGATCGCCGCTACTCCTGTTGTTGCCAGGAACCACGCTATTGTCTTGACTCCGATCTTGCGGAGTTGGCCCAAGCTGGACAAGGATGAGATACTGTTGATGACCAATACGATAACGAGCGGCATGACGAGCATTTTGATCAAGTTCACATAGATCGTACCAAGGGTGCTTACACTCTTATAATCCAGTTTACTCTTGTTAATAATGATGCCGGCCACTAGACCTAGCCCAAGTGCGATCAGCACACGCCAGCCAAATCCGATCCGTTTCCTGGCCAAGAAGTAGAGCGCACCGATTACAACGATACTGATTAACAAACTAATCCAGTTCGTCTCGAACGCCGTCAACAAATTGTTTTTCATACCCACATCTCCCTTTATTCCCGACTTATCCAGTCGGCATTATAAGTATTAAGATACTCTGGGTCTGAAAATCTGTCAATCAGTATTATTT
>NZ_JBFUIX010000257.1:0-3437 GCF_056401635.1 Paenibacillus sp. P4_E11
CGTTTGCCGTTCAAAGTCTGAAGCCGTCGCTTCAGCTTGTCGATACAATACATATGCATAGCCTGATTCGACTCGACAGCGGCCTTTACCAGGGTTAGCTCGCTGCCGTATTGGCGGCTTGTGGCGAGCAGTTCAGACGTATCTTTGGGCAAGCAGCTGCCGCTCCATCCGCTGGAAACTTGCAAAAACTTTTCCCCGATTCTCGAATCAAGCCCCATGCCCCGGGCTACATCCGGAGCATGAGCACCCAAAGCCTCGCACAATCTGGCGATTTCATTTATATAGCTGATCTTTACCGCAAGAAAGGCGTTGGAAGCGTATTTGATCATCTCAGCGCTCTTGGTATCGGTCTCCATGTATACAGGTTCAGGACTATTCATGTTCCGGCTTAAGAAAGACGATTCACTCAGGAACGATTCATAACCGACTCGATCCCTGATAGGAGAATAGAGTTGCCTCAACATCTGAAGGGCGACTCTGTGACCTGTGCCAATCACGATTCGATCCGGGAAGAACACGTCCTCCAGGGCATATCCTTCTCTTAGAAACTCGGGATTACTCACCACAGTGAACCCCGTTTCCGCTTGAATGCCCGATTTTTCTTCTATGATATGGGAGACAAGTGCTGCTGTGCCGACTGGTACAGTAGACTTGTCTACGATTACGATGAACCGGTCGGGGGGCAAATGCCTTCCGATACTTTCCGCTGCCATTCGGATATACCGCAAATCAGCCGTTCCGTCGCTCCGGGAGGGCGTACCTACGCCGATAAACACGACATCCGCGTCTTTCACCGCCTCGTACGAGGTTGTAGCATGGAACAATTCAGGCTTGGCCCGGAGCAGAAGCTCCTCCAAGCCGGGTTCGAATATAGGCGACTTCCGTGAAAGGAGCAGTCCAACCTTATGCGGATCCGAATCTACAATTGTCGTCTTGTGCCCAACAGCAGTGAAGGCGGCTCCCATCACGGTTCCCACATAACCAGAACCGATGCAGACGATGTTCATATCGACATTCCGCCTTTTCGTTGTTGCCGATAATTATCTATCGTGCGTCGGAGTCCCTCTTCCAGTGAAATCGCGGGCATCCATCCCAGCTTAACGGCTTTGTCTATGACAGGCCGCCGTTGTTTAGGGTCGTCCTGCGGAAGCGGGTGAAATGTAATTTGACTTGTTGAGCGGGTCATGGACACAATCAATCGGGCGAGCTCAATAATCGTGTGTTCTTCCGGGTTGCCGATATTGACCACTTGTCCGACGGTATCAACGTGTTCCATCAGCATCCTCAACCCGCGAACGGTGTCATCCACATAACAAAAAGACCTTTTCTGGGAACCGTCTCCGTAAACGGTCAGATTGTCGCCGGACAAAGCCTGGTTCACAAAGTTCGAAATGACCCTTCCGTCGTCATTACGAAGACCGGCCGAATACGTGTTGAAAATGCGCGCCACGCGAACCTTCCCTTTATATCGATGCGCGTACTCATAACAGAACACTTCCCCAAGCCGCTTCGACTCATCATAGCAAGCCCGAGGCCCCCATGTATGGACATTTCCCCAGTATTCCTCGCTTTGCGGGTGCTGGGTAGGATCACCGTAAACTTCGCTAGTGCTGGAATACAGCAAGTTTGCATCATGGACCAAGGCTAGATCGAGCATATGCTTTGTACCGGTTGTATTGGCGGCGATCGTTTCCAGGGGTGCCTGCTGATAAAACTTCGGGGAAGCGGGAGAGGCCAAATGATAAATCTCATCCAAATTCTTCAAGTGAGGAATACGCAGGACTTCGGGGGAGGAGACATCGAATGGGATGAAACGGAACTTTCCGCCATTCAGCCATCGCTCAACATGATTCAAGCTTCCTGTGGAGAGATTGTCGATGCCAATTACCTGATGTCCGGCGGATAATAACTCTTTTGCCAAATGCGAGCCCAAGAAACCGGCAACACCGGTGATTAGAATGTTCTTCACGGGCAAGATCAACCTCCTAGGATGTATGGTATGTACATCATCGTATGGTCGTGTGGGACGAAGTGTATGTGCGAATTTCCTATGCAGTTAGAATAAATGTATGGTGATATCCTTCACCGGCAAGTGGGTGGCAACATATCATATCGGGAACATGTAATCTAAGGAATCACGAAATGTTCAAAAGGAGGACCTCATGCAGGAGCGGTTAACGTCGATCATTGGTAATATGGCCAAATCGAAGTACGAAATGGCAAGAATTCTGGAAGCCAAGAGGCACTCCATCATTAATACGGCTCAACTCATAACTTCGATTCCAAGTCAGGATTTGACTTTCCCGGGTGTTCGGGCTACGACAAAAAATGCGATGGTGGTTACAAAAAGCATTACTTCCTACCTGGTCAGTTTAGCTGAATTGGAGGATGCGATAGCTGACAATCTGGAACTCGTTGTCAATGAACTTGGCGGCAGCGAGGACGAGGAATAAGGATCGATACCGGTTGGAAACAGAGCGGGAAGGGGAGTGTAAGAACAAATGAGCCGTGCACAGTCTTTCATGGATATATTGGCTGCCTCTGCGAGCATGCATTATAATATTTCTTTAATTCTTGAAGCGAAGGCAGGAGAAGCGGAGAAGTCGCGGGATTGGATTCTGAATCATTTGAAATTTTCTGCATTCGACGATCATGACGAGCAACTGACCCAGCCGCTTGAAATGCACGAGCAATTCGTCGAACTGCTTGACGGGCTTACGAAACTGGAAAGCGCATTGGCTAAAAATATGAGAATTGTACTGAACAAGGGGGATAGCAGCTCCGGTGGGTTTGACTCTACGGGCGGTGGTATGGGCGGATTTTTCGGGGCAGGGGGATAATTAATTTTATGGGATGGATGGAAAAGCGTAATGAATTGAAAATGGACATTCTGGACTCGCTGGCGAAAAGCCAGCGAGCCATGGCGCGCATGATGGAAAGCATTGCTGATGTGACCAGCGCTTCTGAAGAAACCGCTCGGGCCATTCAGGACAATCTGAAATTAATAACAGACTATCAAAGGATCGTGATGGTGAAGATGGTGGGGATCGTTCCTGCTGATACACACGCATCCTGTCCATCCAAACCCTGGACAAACACAAAGCTGAGAGTCACCCCCGGATCCTCGAGGGAACGTTCCATTTCCGAGCATCATTTCTCTGAGAGACACAGTCAATCTTAATCTATCTGTGTTATAATGGGGGGCGATTATGAAGTAGCAAGACAGACGGAGACGGAGGGATTGCGTATGAAATGGGAAGCAGAATTAGTCGTAGACGCCAAGTCGCAATTAGGTGAAGGGCCTCATTGGGATGACCGTATTGAATCACTGATCTGGGTAGATATTGTCGCTAACAAGTTGAACCAATATCGACCGGCCGATGGAACCCGGGAAGAGGTTGAGTTCCTGGAATATGTAACCGCTGCCGTCCCAACCA
>NZ_JBFUIX010000258.1:0-3424 GCF_056401635.1 Paenibacillus sp. P4_E11
GTTAGACGGAAAATCCCGTCTATCTCTCTTGAAAAGTCGCGACTGGCGCCAGCTAAACTCATACGCCAAATAACCTGACCGATGAACTTTCGGTTAGGTTGTTCTTTTATAGACATATCGATTAATATACAATATGATGCATATTAATACACAACTAGAAGCGAGGTGCAATCAGAGATGCAGTTAATAGCCGAATCTACCAATCAATTCGATTATTTATGCGCGACCGAGGAATTGGACTATAATCATCCCGAAGTGGCAGCTAAAAGTAATGAGCTTCGGGCGACATCCTCCGACGATATGGAGTTCATACAGAACGCCTTTCATTACGTACGTGATGCAATCTCACATTCATGGGATATTCAGAGCAGCCGTATAACTAGAACTGCTTCTGAAGTATTGTTACATCGGGAAGGCATCTGCTATGCCAAATCCAACCTGTTAGCCGCCATGCTGCGACTGGGTGGCATTCCGGCAGGCTTCTGCTACCAACGATTAACGATTGGAGATACACCGGACACTGGTTACTGTATTCATGCCTTAAACGCCGTGCATTTGTCATCCCATAACAGGTGGGTCCGACTCGACGCTAGAGGGAACAAGCCAGGCGTCCAGGCCGAATTTTCCGTCGATCAAGAACAACTTGCATTTCCCGTACGCGAACACTACGGCGAAATCGACTACCCAACCATATACAAGCTTCCGAATCCGAAGACGATGAACGTCCTGCTCTCGAACACGAATACTATGGAGATGTACATGCATAAGTTACCGACCGAGCTGTAGTTAAGGCGAAGTGGCGGCCGCCGGATCCACGATCTTGTACAAGCGCCATTCTGTATTATACTTCTCGTCTGTGAATACTTTGAACAATGTAGCCCAATCCTCACCGTTGTTATACAATTTTGGATACTTTGCATTAATTGTGCTGTAGTTAGGCGGTTTCGGGAGTAAGATGAAATCGACGCCCGCTCCAATCGGATCTATAAGTGCATCTCCAAAGTCGGTATCACTCGTAATAATAAATTTCCTCGGGTCCTCGCTGTTAAGAACGATAAGATAGGCAGATGCGGAATCCGTTAATATCGCAACATCTTCGCCCAAATTCTCATTAATCCAATTCGAGACGGAACGATCTAATTGGGCCCCAACCAGATACCGGCCATCTTTCAAATTCAAAAATTCATTCTCGTCAGGGGCGATAGACGGATTCGATAGCGCGTATGTTAACAGCCCCATTGAGAGGATCAGACTTGTTAGCACGATTGTGACATTCCCAAAGGTTTTTTTGACCTTGCTCAGTTCATAGGGAAGCCAAGCCATCGTGATGGGAAACACGTACATAAAGTAACGGAACCAGGCAAAAGACGATCCTTTATAGATCAGAAGAAACTGGAGAGCCGGGATAGACAAAACTACAATCAAAAGGGTCCACACATCCCATTTCAACAATCTCTTGTTGAATAAGCGAATGAGCAGTATTCCTATCAGTGGAGCAGAGAACCAGGCTGTCAACTTCAAGCATAATAAGAAAGATAACCATGCGTTTCCAAACACTTGTTGAAAAAACTCTCTGCTGTTCAGAGTATCGGATTGTGCAATATTAGAATACTCTGAATTCAGGAAATAAAATGGATTTCCCATAATGGTATAGTTCAAAAAAATCCACAATAATCCAGAACATATCGCAGGAATTAATAAAATCATCCATGTTGCTTCGATTTGATAATATCTCTCGAGGATGCGATTTCTACTATCTGTTATACTAGTTCGCGCTGTAAGAATTACAATCACAATACCTAATGCAAGTGCGACTCCGACTGGAACTGCTTCATAACGACACCAAAAGGCTAATGAAAGCCCAATTCCAGCCCTCACTAAGGAACCTGATGTTCGTTGATCGAACCAGACGACAAAGTGGAACAAGGTGTACATTAGAAAGTATATATAGGGAGCGTCACTCAATCCATTCGCCCCATACAAAAACATAAATGGGTTGAATGAAAAGAGAAACACGATAGTCAGACTGAGCCAAGTAGAAAGTTTGAAAAATCTGCATGCTTGGAATAATAATACTGCAATCAAGCCTGCGAATACACTGCTCACAATGACTGCAGACAATCCATATGAAGCAAGTGAAGGGAAGATTGGATAGAAAACTAATAGGATCAAGTTCATCAAGCTCGGGAGTGGATTCCAAATAAAACCAATTGCCGAAAGATGTGGATCCCTGCTGTACAGAACGTAAAATGCATTTGCAACCCTACTGAGGGCATCGAAATGAGTCGCCTTAAGGATATAACTTAAATAAAACCCTACTGAGAACTCAGCCGCGAATATGAATAGAAAGAGCGACCATGAAATTGCTTTGTTGTGTTGCATAAGTAAATGTGCCTCCGATATTGCATATGGAAATCATGTCTTTCAACTATACCTCATTGAACCCAAATAGGTGAAATAGTAAATATGTGCACACTCACCTTCGCAAGATTGTCCAACTTACAAAGCCGATGACAGCCCCAAATACGTTCAGAATCAGATCATCCACGTCAAAGCTGCCAACCTTAGTTACTAGTTGTATGATCTCAACCGCGAACAGAATACTAACTGTCATACTAATGAAAGGCAGAAACCGCAGAAATCGACGATTCAGAGCAGGAGCGAATATCCCGATAGGGATGAAAAGTACAATATTGCCGAACAAGTTTTTGAACCAGGTGTCAAAGTTGAATCGCGATGCATGGTTGATGTAATTGGCAATCGTCCGGAACGGCACAAGATTATAGCGGTAACTCTCCCAGTCGGGTCCGCTCACTCGGTTAAACAGTAGCTGAATCATCAGCAGTGCATACAGGAGACATAGTACAAAAGCTACTATTCGAATCGTCTTCCTTGTTACCACAGTTGTCCCATTCTTCATAGCGCCTCCACACTGATATTAAGAATTTTGCCATACAGCTTCAGGCACTACCTCTTGAATCCGAGCAATGACATCCTCAATCGGAAGTATATCTGTATTTATATGTTCAGCAAAGTCCGGTTTTCTTAATGTTTCCACACACAACTTAGTCTGGAGAAAACACCAGTTCCCTTCCGCTTCGCCTCGACGCCTCAAGCGTTCATGGATCGTTTCTTCACTTGCAAGCAAACAAAAATGAAACGTATCTTCGTCGAGCTGCTTCAGACCGCGAACGATATGTTGGAAATTATTCATGTTATATATCGTCATTGGGACAATCAAATGTTTGCGGTACTTGGTTTTTATCGCTTGAGCTACTTGGACAGTCAGTTGCTTCCACAAATCCAGATCTTGAAAATCACCTGTATTCTCCTCAGCACCCCTGACTTCAACTGGTATGATGGAACGCAGCATATAGCCGACCTCTTCTGGATCGAATAACATACTATTTGGGATAGTCTGTAC
>NZ_JBFUIX010000259.1:0-3411 GCF_056401635.1 Paenibacillus sp. P4_E11
GTCTAATTTTGCCGCTTGAGCACGCATATCTTCTCGCTGGCTACGCACCCAAAACCCAAAGTCTAAAATTACATCTACGCCAAGAACCAATACACGAGCTGCAACATTCCAAAGCAAGGATTCCACTGTATTGTGTCTATCATCATGGTCCTTATCATCAACATCCTGTCCGAATAAGCGAGTATGCCATTCATCAGGCGTGAGGCGAAGAGCCTCATATTTTTGTTCAAGTTGCCGAGCTAATGTAGTTTTTCCACTACATGGGAGACCAACCATTAGGTGCAGTGTCGCAATAATTTTCACCCCCCATATTACATTATTCTAAACATCAGAATATTTGTCTTATTCAACGTTGTTATTATCGCGTTCCTTTTGCGATATCGCAACGGAAACATTGGTTATAACGGTTATTTCAATTGAAAGGATAGGGATCAATCTATTATGATTTCTATGGTGATACTATTCAACTTAATGGAGGTAATTATTTGCTGAGAATCGCAATCGTAATTGGCAGCACCCGTCCAGGACGCAGAGGTGAAGCAATCGCTCGGTGGGTACATGAGATCGCACAAAAACGCGGTGACGCTGAATACGAACTCGTGGATATTGCAGATTTCAACTTGCCACTATTCGATGAACCAAAGCCCCCTATGCTCGGTCAGTATACGAAGCCACATACGGTAGCTTGGTCAAAAGCCATCCAATCTTTTGATGGCTACGTATTCGTGACGCCCGAGTATAATCACGCCATCTCCGGAGCGCTCAAAAACGCCATAGACTATCTGTTTAATGAATGGAAAGATAAGGCGGCAGGCATCGTCAGTTATGGCGGCGGCACAGGCGGGGCTCGAGCGGCAGAAAATTTGAGACTGATCTTGAGTGAACTGCATGTTGCTGACGTACGTGCGCAGGTCACTCTTTCGGTCTTTACGGATTTTGAAAACTACAGTATTCTGAAGCCCGCCCCTCATCAGGAAGCAGCTGCCAACACGATGTTCGATCAAGTCATCGCCTGGAGTGGTGCATTAAAAGTGTTGCGTTAACACTACAATTATGATTTCGGACAACAACAAGCGCTCCCACATTGGCGAGCGCTTGTTGTCTTAACGTGTCAACACACGCACTCGGCTTCCATCCAGAAGCGGTTCACTGCTTTCAATAATAACGGCTTCTTGGGCGAACAGCCCTTTGCTGATAGAAGCCACCAACTCATTGGAGCCCACCACCGTTACCTCTCGGCGCTTGGCGTAGAATGCGTTGCCTAACGGGCCTCTGCGCTCCTCTATCGTGTACACGAACGTTCCGGCGCTGTCGGTACGGATCGCGGACTTAGAGAGGAGCAGGGTGCCGGCCTTTCCTTTCAGCGTTACCGTCATCTCGGCTTGTTCTCCCCCTTCAAGGGAAGGATCTTGCATTGTGACAGTCATCCGGATCCTCAGGACCGCCTCCTGTTCCTTGGATTCGGTGGAGGTGACTAAGCGGACAATATGCCCAGGTATGACGCGGTTGTCAGGTCTTAGCAGACGCACGTCAAGCGTCTCCCCTACTGATAAGCCTACAGCTATATCGGCAGGAAGCGGTAGGACGAGCTGATAACCTCTCGATGTATGTTCGAGACGGATGTCGGTCGTACCTGCGCTTGTGGCTATTCCTTCTCGCGCATTCACAGCCATCACCCTGCCGTCGAAAGGCGCCTTCAACCATCGGTTCGAGCTGAGCGATTGCTGCAAATCTTCGATATGCCTCTGTTGCATGTCGATGTCGATCTTTGCGATCTCCAACGCTGCTTTGGCGGCAAGAATGCTGCCCGGCTCTCCATTTTGCTCCGCCAGGATATACGCGTACTCCAATTGTTTGATCGACAGCTGGAGCTTGCTCAATTGGGCTTGTTCAGCCTCCAACTGCCGCTCACCATCACGTATATCGTATTCTACGAGATTCTGGCCTTGAAGGACGACATCTCCGACATGGACAAGCACCTGCTTGATGCTCGATCCCGCCTTCCCCGTCAGCTCTCTTGCTTCCACTGGCTCGATGACGGCATGGCCTGTATGCGTCTGATCCAATGAGCCCGGACTGACCACTTGCGTCGTCACCTTAGGCAGCGTCATCGCGAATAAGGTATTGCTGAGCAAGGTAAAGCCCACTAATAGGATGAGTAGAGCACCTGTTATCCCATGGAGGAGCCAACGTCTCCGGTTAGTAGGGTTCCCCTCGTTAATCTGTAAGTTCACTTCGATTCGTCCCCTTCCTGCTCCCTACCCCTTAATCCCGGACAGCTGAACCCCTTCAATGAAATGCGCTTGTGCATACAGGAACAGCAAGATCATGGGACTCATGTACAGCACGGAGGCCGCGAAGACGACACCTCTTGCTTCTTGGCTGATCTGTGCCAGATAAAGGGACAAGGGTTGCTGAACCGCTTCCTGCAGGAAAATAAGGGGCTGCTCTACCATGTTCCAATAATCCACGAACAAGAGGACGGTCAGTGCGGCCAGGCCGGGACGCACGAGCGGCAGAATGATCCGGGCGAATATTGTGAAGTGCCCGGCTCCGTCCATCTTCGCTGCTTCCGTCAGCGCTCTCGGAATATGGCTCATGAACTGGCGCAGCATGAAGACGCCGAAGGCGCCGAATATACCCGGTAGAACGATCGCCGCCCTCGTGTTCAGAAGGTCCAGCTTGTCCAAAATGATATAGTTCGGGACCAGCGTCACCTGGAAAGGCATAAGCATCGTCATCAAATAGCATAAAAACCATGTCTCTCTCCCCCGAAAGCGTAGTTTGGCAAACGCATATGCCGCAAGTGAGGCGACCAGGATCTGTCCCAGCAAAATGGGTGCGACCAGGCCGACTGAGTTCCAGAACATACGGAGAAACTTCGGATTCCGCACCAGCACTTCAGCGTATTGATTCAAGGTCACCCAGTCGGGAATCCATTTCAGATTCGCGAATGGTAGCTTCTCCCCTGCTGCGACATTAGTCATTTTGCCGACCGGATCATAATTCAACTCGATCTCCTGCTCTGTCATGAGGGAATTCGTGACGGTCAGGGCAATTGGCACCAAGCTCAGCAGGGCAATAATCGCTAGCAGAGCTGTTCGGCATACTCCGGGCAGACGTCTAATCACAGCTTCCCCTCCTCTCACTCCATATCGCTCTGGAACCGACGCTCCACGGCCATAAGGACGAACACCAGGATCAGGATACAACCGACCATCAGAGTAGCCGCGGCCGTCAGCTTCTGGATGTCCAACGTGAAGAACATGTTGTTCATATAATGCTGCAGCATGTAGATGTGGTTATACGGATAATCTCCGGCGAGCAAGTAAGTCTCTCGGAACACCTTGAACGAATTGAGAATCGAAATCATCACCACGAAGATCATTGTTGGGGTCAAGTATACTAGCG
>NZ_JBFUIX010000260.1:0-3370 GCF_056401635.1 Paenibacillus sp. P4_E11
TAGAGCGGTGGGCCAAACTAAATGAGAAATTAAAAAAACCACCCCATAGAACAATAATTGGAGCGCTGACTATAATGTTGGCGCTTTTGTATGTMCTGGTATAATTATCAATCTTGCGATTAACGTGATCGGCTAGCTTAGAGATGATGCTCCGTTTATAATAGTAAATAGATGGTTTCCCGAGTGAAAATCGTTTTGACTAAAGTGATTAGGAGATAAAATACAAATGACATCTACCCATTTACCAACCACCATGAAAGCAGCAGTGATGCATGAGCCTGGGAAAATTGTTATTGAAGAGCACCCTATTCCGGTCATTGGACTGGATGAAGTTTTGATCAACATCGCAGATAATGAACTTGATATATATGGTATATCCCGTTATGCCAACACGTATCCGAGTGGAAAAGAATTCCTTGCTTCGGGACTCGTGGATGTCCAAATGCTTAAACCAGATATTTTTACACAAATCAATGCACTGATTATTCATGTGACCGAAATTGAATATATTCGCTGCTCTGCCGATTGGAGCTTGCCTCCGCAAATAGCCTCATCCAACAAAATACTGGTTATTTGCAAGGGGACTGGTATATTCCAGATGAATGAGCAATCCTGCCGGATCGGTGCAGGTAACCTGCTATTTATTCCTAGGGGGCAGAAGGTAGAAGCTTTCACAGAGCACTCTGAACCGATGGTTATGTATGAGATCAGCTTTACGTATGAGGCTTTGATCAAAAAAAATGCGAAAAGCTCCGTGTACCAAGAGGAAGGAAGCGCGTTTCCGCTGGAAGGCGAGGTCCATATGAGCAATCATCTGCAGGCGCTTCATCTATGTGAACAACTCCACATCAGTATGCAAGAGCTTGAAGGTGGCCGCCGGCAGTATCGGCAAACCGGCTTGCTGCATGAATTATTGTATCTGGTCTGCTCGGACATACAGGATGGGATGAACCAGCAGCGGACAGGCGTAGAGCGTACGGTAGATTATTTGCATCAGAATTATATGAAAACAGTTCCGCTGGAGATGTTGTCGAGCCTCGCGGGTTTTAGCCCCAGCTATTATTCACGCCTGTTCAAAAAGCTGAAAGGTGTCAGTCCGATCACTTATATTACGAGGCTGCGTATGAATCGGGCGAAGGAGCTGCTCGTTCACGGACAAGAGTCATTTTTCGAGATTGCCCAGCATTTGGGGTACAAAGAGGAGTCCTATTTTAGCCGGATGTTTAAGCGGGAAACAGGCTATTCGCCTGCTCAATATGTGAAATTAAACCGTAAACTTGTGGTTACTATGAGACATTCCTTTAATGGCGATTTTTTGGCTTTAGGCGTTAAGCCGCACGCTTCTGTGGGTATAGGGTCAGGAGAAGGGGATAACGCTTATTTTAACGCACAATTGAAGGGAACCGTCCCCATTAGGATGGATGGCGAGGCCTATATGGATGATTTGCTTCGATTGCAGCCGACTATCATTGTATGTGATCCCGAGTGGATTAAATGGAATCAAGAGTTATCTCATATAGCACCTACCGTCATTATTCCATACTGGGAAATGGCCTGGCGTGACCGACTGCACCGAATCGCCGAGCTTGTTGGCAGAAGGAAGGAAGCTAAAGAATGGCTGCATAAATATGAACAAAAGGTCGAGCAAGCGAGTATGGTTATTAAACAGCAGATCGGTGAGGGAACGGTAATTGTTTTGCGAATTGTTGGGGGCAAGCTGCGCGTATATGGTATGGAAAGAAATATTGGTTGTGTGCTTTATCAGGATTTGAAATTAACCCCGCCGCCAAAGGTCAAATCCGTTAAGTGGAGAAAAACGATTACCTTAGAGGATCTGCCGGCTTATGATGCGGATTATATGCTTCTGATGGCATCAGCGGATAAAATAGATCAAAAAATGCTGCATATGCTTCGGCAAAGCACGGAATGGAAATCCTTATCAGCCGTTCGCCGCCAGCAGTGGTTCACCATAGACCTATATCCATGGATAGATTATTCGGCACTTAGYCATGATAGAGTCATAGATGAGGCTATGAACTTGTTCGCATCTGCCCGCTAGTCAAAATTGTCCAACTTATTGAACAAAAAACTTCATGGATTAATCAACATACCCCCTATATACTTTTTAAGTGAATAAATTTTGGTCTTTTATTGAGAATGATATTCATTGTCTTTAGTGGTGTGTAGAGAAATAACGGATATATAGGGGAGGAATTATCAAGTGTTTATTTTCAAAAAGTCAGTTTTAGTTATGGGTTCAGCTCTGCTGGTCAGTATGTCTTTGTTGGCAGGTTGCGGTTCAGGTTCCGGCAAGTCAGGCGAAAGTCAAGGAGCATCGGTAACTAACACTGCCACTAGCACAAGCCCGGCTAAAGGTACAGAAGGAACGGCAGTACCAGCTTCCGGCTTAACAGAAAAAACAATCAAGCACGTATGGGGAGAAACGAAATTTAAAGAAGTCCCCCAAAAAATTGTTGCGCTTGATTTTGCTTATATTGATATGCTCACGGCTTTGGAAGTTAGTCCGGTTGCCTCTGTAGGCATTGGGGATTCCAGCTTTCCTGAATATTTGAAAAATGCGTTCAAGTCGCAGAATGTAACTAATGTCGGGCAAGCGAAACAGCCCAATCTGGAGGTACTTAAATCGATGAAACCCGATTTGATTATCGCCAGTCCGAATCGTCATGAGATGATTAAGACACAACTAGCAGAAATTGCTCCGACGATCGCGCTGGATGATGGCAGCTATCAGGCTATTCTGAACAATTTCACACAGCTGGCCGATGTTCTTGGCAAAAAAGATCAAGCGGATAAAGTAAAACAAAGTATTGCGAGTAAATTGAAATCCGGTCAAGAGAAGCTGAAGGACAAGCCGAGCGTGCTGGTCGTTGGCGCCTTTGAGGATGATTCCACAGTATGGCTGAAAACCTCATTCATAGGTTCGTTGTTAACTGAGCTGGGTGTGAATTATTTATACGAGGGTAAAAAGGACTTATCCGCGGCTGAAAGCAAAACAGATATTGCTAAGCTTAGCCTAGAACGTCTGGTCGAATATAATCCTGACTACGTATTCCTTTATGGAGAGCCGCAAAAATGGGCCAATAACCCGTTATATAAAAGCATGAAGTCCGTTAAAGAGAAAAAAGCGGTAGAGGTGAGCCGGGATCTTTGGTCCAAGGGACGTGGTCCACTCGCTGCTGAATTCATTCTTGATCAGGCCGTACAAACGATGACTGGCGGTAAATAAGCTCGTGGAAGGTTGTGTGAACAGTGAATCGGCTGGTTTCAGGCAGACAGGGGCAGACTTGGTCTGCTACCTTTTTGTTTATAGGATTACTTGTATTGATCGTTATTGCGGGAGCCGTAGGGT
>NZ_JBFUIX010000261.1:0-3339 GCF_056401635.1 Paenibacillus sp. P4_E11
TCACAGAAGTACGAATCACCAAAGCCAACGACGGATAGATCAGCTGGTATCTTCAATAAAGCATCATTAGCAGATCTGTATACTCCACTGGCRATGATGTCATTACTGGCCATAATAGCGGTTACACCTTTGGATAAAAGAATGCTCGCACCCTCACACCCGACTTCCTTATGATTAATGTTCGCGCTTTCAAATATTAGGTGTTTATCGAAGCTGATATGATTGTCATACAATGCTTTCTTGTAACCTTCCAGCTTATCTATAGCCTCTTGCGTGTTTAGCGGGCTGGTGATGTAGCCTATGAGTTCGTGCTTCTTGTGGATTAAATGCTGAGCAGCCATGTAAGTGCCTAGCTTATAATCCATATTTACATGATGAACATGATGAAATCGGGCGATGTCCAGCTCTCTAAAGCTTGAAGATGGCGCGAACACAATCCCTTCGACATTTCGTTCCTGAAGGATCTCCACATATTTATTTTCTTTGGACTCCTCGGCATCGCTGTTGCAAATAATAACGCTCATATTTTCGCGGAAGGCATAGTCCTCAACCCCCCGGACAAATTGTTTATAGAACGTATCTGACGCGTCAGCAATTACGAGACCGATTGTCGCAGACTTGGCAGAAATTCGATTAATCACTTTCCGGTAAGGAATATAATTGTTGTCATTAATAATCTTCACGATCTTTTGTCTCGTATCCTCGCCGATATCCTGATCCTTCTGGTTCAGCACTTTGGAAACGGTTGCAATTGAAACACCGGCAAGCTTAGCAATATCCTTGATCGTCAGCGAAACAGAACTTGAACTCTGATTGTCGGTCACTTCACTACCTCGCCACCTTTCATGTGGAGCCTATAAGAAACACATATGGAACATTACGGAGCCCTTGGCACATTTTACGAAACCTGTTTACTAAAATGTTTTATTGAATTCAAATTAGCACAAACTTTTTGGGGTGTCAATGAAAAACTACTGTTGACGAGCAAAAAAACCCACAGTCGCCACAGCGTCCGATCTCCGATTGGGATAAGATGGTGCAGGAGTGGAAAGACCGCGGAGGCGCGTAATAAATGATTCTGGATTTACAATGGAGTTGTAATAGCTGTATAATACTTGTATACAATTATTATCAGATCGGGCTATTACCTTAGCCCGATCTTCTTCATTGGGGAAGGGAAGATGAGATTATGAATGCCGAAGAAAGAGTCCATTGTGTAGGAGTTCCGGTTCGGGCAGATGAAACGAGATCGGCTGCGGTGTGTCAAGACAGTTCCGGTCGAGAAAGGGTCGTCATCGTTGCACGAGGCTATGCACTTATCATGGATCCCGTCTCCGGAGTATGCCGACAGCTCGCGTTCCAGGAGGGCAAGAACGAATATCCGTATGCTGCGATGAGCGGTCGGTCCGGACTGTTGTATACCGGGGCTGGGCCGCTATTGGTGGTGCTCGACCCGTTCAACGAGCAGTTTGTGTCCTTGACCGAACCTGCTCCCGGTGAAGAAGTGGTTGGCTTCGCGTTCGCCGAAGACGTGGACGGGATTGTGTATGCAACCACGTATCCGAATGCTAAGCTGCTAAAACTAGACCCGGCTACGGGTATAAGCGAGGTAGTGGTCCAACTTGATTCCGAACAGAAATATGCGATGTCGTTAGCTGTTGGCCGCGACGGCTGGGTATATGCAGGGACCGGAACGACGGCTGCAGGAATTGTCGCTTATCGCCAATCGGATGGAGCGCTTCAAGCTGTGTGTAAGCAAAGCCCTTCCGTTCGTGGAAGCGGGCATGTACATCTGGGAATAGATGGCGAGGTCTACGGCAGACTGCCTGCTGCGGATTCCGAACAGGGCGCCACTGGAAGCGTCGGCTTTAACTGGTACATACTTCGAGATGGAGAGGCATTACCAGTGAACGAAGAGTCAGTCTCTCCTTCCGACTACCAGGGGATCGGCTACCGAAAACTACATAAGAATTTGGCTCACGGCAGAAAGATCATCCATTATGAGCTGGCTGAAGGGGAACTCGTCATCGCTGAACCAGACGGGCGGCCTACCGTACTGAATATCGACTATCAAGGCGGTGGAACGGCGTTGTCTCCTATGACTGCCGGGCCTGACGGGAAATTGTACGGCACTTCCAACCATCCGCTGCATTTGTATCGTTACGATCCGGTTTCGGACGAGCTTACCAACTTTGGCGGCAAGATTGTTGAAGGCGGCGGCGGCGGTAATATATGCGCTTACGCTTCACAAGATCCTTACTTGATCGGTGCGGCCTATGCCGGAGGATTGCTGCATCTGATTGATACGCGCAACCCTCTCAGCAGGATTGAAGGCGCTTCCCCCAATCCGAAGCTGATCTACGAAGACGATCGTATCCACCGGCCGAGGAGCGCGCTTGCACATCCCGATGGCATTCATGTGCTGTATGGCGGGTTTCCCGACTACGGGTCGGTCGGTGGCGCACTCGGCATTGTACATATCCCCACACAGTCCGTGCAAATAGTTGACCACCATACTGTCGTACCTTATCAAAGCACACTTGGTCTTGCCGCATTAAGCAACGGGGATGTAATAGGCTGCACGAGCATCGAAACTCCTGGAGGCGCTGAACCCATCGCCACCGAGGCGTTGTTGTACAGGCTTCGTTGGCATGACCGAGTGGTCTCCGAGAAGTGGGTACCCATTCCGAGGGCGCGGGAGATTTCCTTGCTAACGGTGGACGCGAAGGATCGAGTCTACGGATTGACTTCAGATTCGATATGGTTCGTATTCGATCCTGGTACAGGAAACGTTGTGCACAGACAAGACTTAACCGCTTGGGGATCTATCGTTAGACAAGGCTTGCTGATGACCGATCGAGGAGTTATTGGGTTGCTGAGCCATTCGTTATTTACAGTAGATCCTACAACCCTGATGGTACGACAGCTTGCCTATCTGCCGAAAGCTGCAACCAGCGGCATAGCCTTCCTTCACGGCGACGTCTATTATGGCTGTGGAGCGGAGTTATGGCGATATAAATGGGAGGAAGGTGAGTCATTGTGAGTTACTCACTATCAACACTTAATCCAGAAAGCATACCGAAGCTATTGGATGGCATTCAGTCCTTAGACTCCTGGGAAGCCAAGCGGGAACAGATCTATGAGAAGTGGCTGCGCTTGCTGGGCACTCCCCCCATTGAAGGGATGCATACTACTTTCAGAACTGGCAGCACGTTCGAGATTGTATCCGAATCGGCTGAAGAAGACCATCGCAGGCTAAGCATACAATATGTAACGTTAGATGGTGATCTAGTAACGGCTCTCTTACTTATTCTTAGCCGAACGAGCTTTACGGATGAG
>NZ_JBFUIX010000262.1:0-3337 GCF_056401635.1 Paenibacillus sp. P4_E11
GTGGTGCTGGCTGTATTCCTACGAGTTGTGGGTGAAGTTCCTGGCAACATGTTCTTCTTCTTTACTCCCGAATCTGCCAAGAGGCTGCTTTCCAATTTTGCCGGAATTGAAGTGGAACAGGAAGGCTCTTATTCCGAGATGGAACTATCCGCGTTGAGTGAAATTGGGAATATATTGGCTGGCTCCTACTTGTCGTCGTTATCGGACTTCACTCGTTTGAATATGATCCCAACCGTACCGGCGTTAGCGATCGACATGCTCGGCGCCATCATTAGTTACGGACTGCTGCAGTATGGTGAGATGGGGGACCACGCCCTCTTTATCGACACGCAATTTCTCGAAGGTTCGGATCAAGTCGAAGGTCACTTCTTCTTCATTCCAGATCCAGAAGCGTTCAACAAACTGTTCCTGTCCTTGGGAGTGCCACTCGAATGACTACTGACTTCATCGTTAAGGTAGGAATGGCAGACCTGAACATACTCCAGTCTATTGGAACATTGAAAACGACTGGATTGGGTTCGTGCGTGGGCCTTACCCTCTATGATCCAAAAACTAAGATCGCAGGAATGGCTCATGTGATGCTACCTTCTTCGGATATTGCCAAAGAAGGAACGTTGAATATAGCCAAGTATGCGGATACCGCGATTCCGGAACTGCTGAACAGAATGTTGAAGCTCGGAGCGTCGCAGTCCAGAATGGAAGCCAAGCTTGCAGGTGGAGCGCAGATGTTTGCTTTTGTCGGTACGCACGACACGATGCGAATCGGCCCGCGCAATGTGGAAGCTTGTAAGGCGATTCTACTGCAAGCCGCCATCCCTATTAAGGCAGAAGATACGGGGGGCAATTTCGGTCGTACGATCGAATTTTATAATGATACGGGTGTGCTTGTTTTACGAACCGTACAACAAGGAGTAAAGGAAATTTGATGATTGGAACCATTCGTTGGAATTTGTTGTTARGTGCATTTGGGTTCGTATTCACGTTCCTGCTCTCAGTCAGCKATAACTTTTTTACCACTACTCTGTTGCACAGTTTCTATGGCTTTATCATCATGTTCGGAGTTGGCTTCGCAATGCGCTGGGTGCTTGGAACATTGGCAGGATTGAAACAAATCCAGGAAACGGTGGACCATTCGAAAGTCTCGGAGGAAGGAAGAGGCGCTGCCGTTGATTCTGTCACACCTGGGAATCAGGACGAATTGAATCAGTTGTTGAAAGACAACATGAACGGGGCCGATTCGTCTAGTGAGGACTTTACACTCCTCAAACCGAAGAAGCTCACTACCATTCCTGGTGAACCTGAAGAGCTCGCCCAAGCGTTGCGACGCCTCACTGAAGAGTAAGGAGTGCGGTAAGAATGATCCAACAAAAGCAATCCCATCTATCCAATTTGGAATTATGGAAGACGTGGAAAGTGGAAGGTTTACTTTCCGCGAAGCAAATGTTGATCGAACAATATTTGCCCTTGGTTGATTATGTCGTGAATCGCCTTCTCATCGGCTTACCCAAGAACATCTCCCGGGACGATCTATGCAGCTATGGGATGTTGGGGTTAATCGATGCAGTAGAGAAGTTCGATTATGAACGTGGGCTTCAGTTCGAGACGTATGCGTCATGGCGGATTCGAGGTGCTACCATTGATGGACTACGTCAAGGGGATTGGGTACCTCGGTCGATTAGGGAGAAAGCCAAGAAGCTTGAAGATGCCTATCAAAAACTGGAGCAGGAGTACTTGCGGTCGGTAACGGATAGTGAGATCAGCTCCTACCTGCAAATCACCGAGAAAGAATTCCAGCAAATGTTGCAGGAAATCTCGATTACGACCGTTTGTTCGTTCGACGATCCGATCAAGGATGAAGAATCCGAAACCCGATTGTCGTTAATGATTGACGAAAAAGCTAAAAACCCTGAATATAAGGTTAATGAGTATTTCTTAAAAGAGTCGCTTGCTAAAGCGATTGAGAAATTAACCGAGAAAGAAAGAGCGGTTGTATCGCTGTTCTATTATGAAGAGCTATCGTTAAGTGAAATTGCAGAGGTGATGGCCTTATCTCCCTCTCGGATTTCACAGCTTCATTCCAAGGCGATTCTGCGGTTGCGAGGATCGCTTGGCAGATGGAAGAACCAACTGCTTCAAGACTGATGCGGGGAGGAGGAATTTGGATTGTCCAGTGACAATGCTGTAGAACAATGGATGACTGTGGAGCTTTCGGATGACAGGATTAGCGCGTACTTGCTAATTCAGCCGATGGCCGAACCAATCACTTGCACACAGGAGGACTTGGTGGAACTGCTAAGCCGCTACCGTGTCAGGTTCGGAGTGAAATTAGGCATCCTGCAGCAGATCGCGGAAAGCCCGAGGAGATTTGCAGGCCTACAAACACTGATTGCAGAAGGGGAACGTCCTGTTGCGGGAAAAGATGGCGAGATCCGGATGCTCTACGACGGTGACTTCGCAAGTAAGAAGCCGCTCGAAATGGAAGACGGGACGGTAGACTTCAAAGAGATTTCCCGGATTCTGAATGTGCGCAAGGGACAATTGGTAGCTGAACGACTTCTAGCGCAAGACGGAATGCCTGGGAAAGCGGTTACAGGCGAAGTGATTGAAGCGAAGAACGGCAAGGAAGCCCGATTCAAGATTGGGAAAAATGTGGTGGCTGATGCCGATCAGCTTGCGCTGTATGCGGCAATGGACGGGATGATCTCGATCACCGATCGAGGGAAAATCAATGTATTCCCGATCTATGAAGTAAATGGCGACGTCGACTACCGAATCGGGAATATCGATTTCTTCGGGACGGTCGTTATCCGAGGAAATGTGTTGCCGGGTTTTAAAGTGAAGGCTGCTGGAGACATTCGCATTATAGGGGGCGTGGAGAGCGCCGAGCTTGAGGCGGTCGGTTCCATTGAGATCACTGCGGGTATTCTTGGTCATAACAAAGGCATGATCCGTGCCGGAGTGAATGTGAAGAGCGCGTTCATTCAGGATGCTCAGGTTGAGACAGGCCAAGATATTATTGTGGCCCACAGCGTGATGCATTCTCAGATTCGTGCAGGTCGTAATATTGTATGCAAGGGGGCCAAAGGCTTAATCATCGGCGGACTTGTGCAGGCTGGTGAGAAAGTGGTGGCCCGCACGATTGGGAATACGATGTCCACGCCAACAGCGATTGAAGTCGGTGTTCTGCCGGAGCTCCGTAATGAATTGACTTCATTGCGCCTTCAATTGAGACAATTGGCTGACAGTCTGGATAAGACCGATAAGGCGCTGGTGCTCTTGGATCAGATGGCGGCTGCGGGACAGCTCAACCCGGAACGTCTGGGAATGCGTATCAAGC
>NZ_JBFUIX010000263.1:0-3331 GCF_056401635.1 Paenibacillus sp. P4_E11
GTACATGTATGCTAGTCAAGGAATGCTTTCCATACGCGATCTAACGGAAAAACTCAGCTACAGTGAAAGAAATGTAAGAAGAATCTTTCAGAAGGAACTGGGGGTTGGCCCCAAAGAACTTCTAGGCATCATTCAATTTCAGAGTCTCTTGCAGGAGCTGTATAAGAATACTTCATCCCATTTCACGGATATTGCTGTCAAATACGGATATTACGATCAATCGCACTTTATTCACAATTTCAAACGTTTTTACGGATTGGCGCCTAGTCAAGTTTTCAAATAAACTTGTCCGTTTTTTACAATTCTATAAGAATGGAATAGGCGATCATATAAGCGAGCATGAAAACCAAATAACTCGGGAGGACAAATGAAATGATGAAGCCTCGCATTACAGTACTCACATTGGGAGTAGATGATTTGGAAAGATCATTGACTTTCTACCGGGACGGATTGGGTTTGCCGACACAAGGGATAATAGGTAGAGAGTTCGAGCATGGTGCGGTCGCCTTTTTCGACTTGCAAGCAGGGTTAAAGCTCGCCATCTGGAATCGTCAGGATCTCGCTCATGAGACCAAGGTTCCTTTGGCATCGCCAAGCTCTACCGAAATGACGATTGGTCACAATGTTGCTAGCAAAGCAGAAGTGGATATAGTCATGGAACAAGCTCGAAAAGCTGGAGCCATTATAACGGACCCCGCACATGATGCCTTTTGGGGAGGATATTCTGGCCACTTCCTGGATCCAGATGGTCATCTGTGGGAAGTAGCTTGGAATCCAGAATGGGAAATAGAGGATAGGGTCAATTCTTGATCGAACATCCGTAGAAAGTCCAATCCCAATCCTCAAGTGGGTATGGGTGCCTACTTCGGGTTTACTGAAAGCTGCGCATCTTGGTTAGGTCCATTGAGAAAATGTCTCCAAGGATCTTCGGAAAGTTAGCAATCCATAAGATATTTCTTGTTTGGTTCTTTGGTATTGTTAGAGGTGTCAAGCATACCGAGGAGGAGTCCATATGAATTATTCAGACAGGTTGATCGCAGAGTTAAAACAGGAAGCGGAATCGACCCGGAAAGTGCTCGAAAGGGTGCCGTCAGGCAAGCTTTCCTGGAAGCCCCATGAAAAATCGATGTCATTAGGTCAGCTAGCTCTACATATCGCAGGCTTACCCGGGGGCATAGCTGAGTTATTGGATGAACGAACTCGCGAAGTCCCGATAGTTCCTCTGCCTGAGGCAACATCGCTGAACGAGATCCTTTCGGCTTTGGATACATACATGATTTGGGCTGAAAACAAGCTTCTCGCATGGGGAGAAACCGGTCTGATGGAGACTTGGAAGCTCACCCGTGAAGGCATCGCGATCTTGGAAGTGCCCCGAATCGAAATGGTGCGTACATTAATGCTTAACCACTGGTACCATCATCGGGGGCAACTAACCGTTTATCTCCGACTGCTAGACGTTCCGGTCCCGGCCATCTATGGCCCCAGCGCCGACGAGCGTTAACAGTCCTTTACTCAAGCTTACCTCCCACTCAACGCCAAATCATTGGGGTTTGAAGTAGTAGTTGTAGGTGGAGTAGCGGGGTTGGCAAAATAGTGAATGACGAAGTCACGAAACTTACGAGCTGCCAGTGAGAAATACCTTTGTTCAGACCATATCATTTGAAAATGGCGTTGGCAGACAGGATTTCTTCTTCCAATCGGGCAATCGTCTTGCTGAGAGTGCAACAGCTCCATATCCCTCTCTCCTCACATACTCTGGTATATATTATACAAGATAATAAGATTTCCGGAAGTTCCGGGTAACGAGTTCCCCCAAGACAAGAAGACATCCGGATAAATGCTCCGGATGTCTTCTTGTGTACACGGGATATACGGACATCAGGCAGACAATTCAGAACAATACACCACTTTTATTGGACGTCGGAGCTTGTGCTGTTGCTTGAAAAAAGAAAAGATCTATGTAACAATTTTTTAATACGAACAAATATGAAGGGGGAAATCATGAATATTCAACTCAAGACCAGGCTTTGCCAATTGTTTAATATTCGTTACCCACTCTTTTTGGCAGGAATGGCAGGCGGACCGTCGACGGTTAAGCTGGTAGCTGCAGTGTCTAATGCTGGAGGGCTTGGAACCCTGGGTGCAGCTTATATGGAGCCGACTGCAATTCGTGAGGCGATCCTGGAAATTCGCAAGCTGACTGATAAGCCTTTTGCAGTTAACCTTTTTGCTTCTCAGGCTTCGGACAACAACACTAGAATCGGAGAAGCTCAACAAGTGTTGAACCGGATGCGGGACGATCTCGGAATCCCCCATGTGGTTGCGGAACACGTGACGACTCCAGATCTTTTTGATAAGCAGTTTGCTGTGTTGCTCGAAGAACAGGTACCAGTCATCAGTACAGCATTCGGTATTCTTCCTGAGCATTTAATGAGGCAAGCTAAAGAGGCTAATCTTCTTGTGGTTACGATGGTAACCACTGTGCACGAAGCTCTCTTGGCGGAGCAAGCAGGTTGTGATGCAATTGTTGCCCAAGGCAGCGAAGCGGGTGGGCATCGAGGAACATTTGATATAACAGAGCACCCGATGGGCGCCAATATCGGGACGTTTGCTTTGGTTCCGCAAATTGTGGATCGTGTTAAGATTCCAGTTATTGCGGCAGGGGGCATTATGGATGGACGTGGACTTGTCGCTTCACTTGTTCTAGGTGCACAAGGTGTTCAGATGGGGACTCGATTCCTGACAGCAATTGAATCTGGTGCACATGAAGTTTACAAGCAAGCACTGCTGGAAAGTACGGAAGAAAGCACAGTCCTAACCAAGGTGTTCTCGGGTCGACCTGCAAGAGGAATACACAATTCATTTATTAGGCACTGGGATGCCAGTGGCATGGAGCCTCTGCCCTTTCCTACACAGAATACGGCGACTCGTGATATAAGAAACGCAGCTAACCGCCTAAGCAATCCAGACTATATGTCATTGTGGGCAGGACAAGGTACAAGACTGCTGACTTCCGGACAAACTGCAGAGGATATTGTGGCTGAGACGATCCGACAAGCACTTTCGATATGCTAATATCGATCAGCAAAGCGCCTCTAGGCTCCACAAGAAAGCAAAGACGTCACCACAATCGTGGTGGCGTTTTTGCCCATCGCATCAGAAGCCGGTAAATACGAAGCCCGCTGTCACCGTTCCGATCAGGCAGCCGGCCAGACAGTCCGAAGGGTAGTGAACGCCCGTGTAGATACGCGATAACCCGACGGCAAGCGCCAACGGCACTAACGGGACCGCAAGCCAGGGTGCTGCGAACACGAACGGCATAATGGCAGCA
>NZ_JBFUIX010000264.1:0-3300 GCF_056401635.1 Paenibacillus sp. P4_E11
AGGCCAGTGTACTTAGCACACTCCCTGCTGCAGGAATTGGCAGACCAACGAAGTACCCAGGCGCACTCGCAACGACATTGAACCTGGCCAACCGAAGCRCCCCGCATATCGGGAATATGGCTGTTACGATCCAAGCTACTGCCGATGTATTCAAATCCTGAAACGCCACCACATACATAATGAAAGCAGGTGCCACACCGAAGGATATTACATCCGATAAGGAATCCAACTCTTTGCCAAATTCACTCTGTGCATTCAATGCTCTAGCCACCCGACCATCCAGTCCATCAAGTAACATAGCTACGATTACCAAAATCGCCGCCAGTTCTGCATTGGAATTATCCGGACTAGAATTAAATGCTAAAATAATGGAAACAATCCCCAAGAAAAGGTTACCTACGGTAAACATGCTGGGAATGGAATTTCTGATCATGCAAGCTCCACCTCAAATAGTACTATGCCCCGAATCAAAGCAGTCCATGTTCACTGTAGCATGGAAGAGGCAGGACTCATTTCAAATATCTGATCAAATCTATCTTATGATTGTATGTGTTTTAAATATGTCTGTCAATGAACAATTGCTCTTGTATGCGTTTCAGGCCTTCTTTAATCGCCCTCGCCCGTACTTCTCCAATCCCATCAACTTCATCCAATTCTTCAATCGTGGCCATCACCATATGCGGCAAATGTGCGAATCGCTCCACCAGATTATGTATAATCATGGATGGCAGTCGTGGAAGCTTGCTTAACATCCGGTAGCCCCGTGGAGAGATCGGTTCCTCCAACATGGAGTTAGAATGTGGGAAGCCCAACAGTCGTACCAGATGTTGATGATCCAGAAGCTCATCAGAATTTAATTTCTTCAGGCCCGCCAGTACATCCTTCACTTTCTCCTCACTGCTGTCTTTGCAGTAATCTTTCACCAAGAGAAGTGCCTCGAAATCCGTGTTAGCCACCAGCTCTTCCAATTGCATCCGAATGAGCCGACCTTCTGTCCCCAGCTCGATGATATACCGCTTAATCTCCGTCTTGACTCGAAGCACCATCTCAATACGCTGGATGACGCCTGCTACTTCCTGCAGCGTGACCAATTCTTCGAATTCGGAAGCTCCCAAGTTCGTCAATGCCTGATCCAGAACGGATTTGTACTTCTCCAGTGTCTGAATCGCCTGATTCGCCTTCGTCAGAATAACCCCGATATCTTTGAGGGAATAGCGGAGATTACCCTGATACACCGTTATGATGTTGCGCCGCTGCGAAATGGACACTACGAGCTTGCCCGTCTGCTTGGCAACCCGCTCTGCTGTTCGGTGGCGGATCCCCGTCTCGATTGAGCTGATGGAGGAATCCGGGATGAGTTGGGTATTCGCGTATAAGATTCGTTTGATGTCTTCACTTAGAATTATGGCGCCGTCCATCTTGGCAAGCTCATACAAGTAATTGGGCGAGAAATCGCAGTTGATGGAGAAGCCCCCATCTACGAGTTCCATTACTTCCGGGCTGTACCCGACGACGAGCAGCGCTCCAGTCTTAGCGCGGAGCACGTTCTCCAATCCTTCTCGAAATGCCGTTCCTGGTGCGACGAGCTGAAGGATTTGACTCATTTTATCACGTGGAGCTTCCTCTTTCACCTGCTGACCTCCTTAAGTCCCCCGTAAGCCTAATCTGGCATGCAAAATATATTTAATCTAACGCTGCCTTCAATGCTTCAGCAACGGTATGTACACCAATCACTTCAATCCCTTCAGGCGGATTCCAGCCCTTACTGCTCTTGGCGGGCATTATTACTCGCTTGAAGCCAAGCTTCTGCGCTTCCCGTACACGTGCATCGATTCGCGAAACACCTCTTACTTCTCCTGTCAATCCAACCTCTCCAATAATGACATCATACGGATGTACAGGTTTATCCTTAAAGCTGGATGCGATCGCTACCGCAACAGCCAAATCAACGGCAGGTTCATCGAGCTTTACGCCTCCGGCAACGTTCAAGTAAGCGTCCTGATTTTGCAGGAAAAGTCCAATTCTTTTCTCCAATACCGCAATAATAAGCGTTAATCGGTTATGGTCGATGCCTGTTGCGCTTCTTCTCGGACTTGGAAAATTCGTAGAGGCGATCAAGGCTTGCAGCTCAACGAGTATAGGTCGAGACCCTTCCATGCTGGCGACAACTGTCGATCCGGATACATGAAGCGGTCGTTCGGCAATGAACAACTCCGAAGGATTGGTAACTTCCCTAAGCCCAAGCTCACCCATCTCGAATATCCCGATCTCATTCGTCGAACCAAACCGATTCTTGACCGCCCTCAGCAGACGGTAAGTGTGGTGACGTTCCCCCTCGAAGTACAGTACGCAGTCCACCATATGCTCAAGCAGCCGCGGCCCGGCAATTGCCCCTTCCTTGGTCACATGACCGACCAATACCGTAGCAATTCCTTTCCCCTTAGCTATTCTCATAAAATGTCCTGTGCATTCCCGCACCTGTGAAACACTTCCTGGCGCAGACGTTACATCTGGATGATAGACGGTCTGAATCGAATCAATAATGAGCAGATCCGGTTGCGTATGCTGAATGGCCTCATCAATCAACTCGGTATTCGTCTCACACAGCACGTACAAATATTCGGAGAGAGCGTTCAGACGGTCGGCCCTGAGCTTAATCTGCCCAGCTGATTCTTCCCCGGATATGTAGAGCACCTTCAATTGTTTGGCTGTAAGACTATGTGAAGTTTGGAGCAGTAGCGTGGACTTACCTATCCCCGGATCTCCACCGACGAGGATTAATGAGCCAGGTACGATCCCGCCGCCCAGCACCCGATTCAATTCTGTCATATGGGTCTGAATCCGGTTTTCATGACTACTTTCTATATTTATGATCGATGTGGGCAATTCTTTCGTAAGAGTTGAAGAACTAGAAATGCCTCTTGCGCGTACGGGCGCTTCCATCTCTTCTACGAAGCTGTTCCAAGCTTGACAACCCGGACACTTCCCCAGCCACTTCGGGGATTCATGCCCACACTCCTGACAGCAAAATTTTGTTTTAGGTTTGGCCATCCGTTTTCTTCACATCCCTTAGTATTCAAAGTTTACCATGTGATGAATTTGAAGAAAACCCCGCTATGGTATAAAATTCAAGATCCCCCATGAAACATCCGAAATTATTGTTCTATTAAGCGAAAAAAACCGGGCCTCACGATCACTCATGAGGCGCCGGTATATAGGTTTCATCAAGGTTGCGTTGCAGCGGGCACTTGGTTCTTCAGCACAATCAACTCACCATTCTGCTCGTCGATTGTCAGCGAA
>NZ_JBFUIX010000265.1:0-3291 GCF_056401635.1 Paenibacillus sp. P4_E11
CCTCACTCTTCTGCACCAGTAGTTGCTGCAATTCCTGCTTTAGGGAGTAGACCGATTTCAAATATTGATTACGGTTTATGTACTCAAAGGCCAGTTGATCCGAAACAATAACAATTTCCTTGCCTTGAGATACAGAGACGATATTCTCGTCCTTCAGCAGTCCAATTGCTTTACGTATCGTCTCAGGCGAAACGTGATATTGACTGGCTAATAATGAGCGACCGGATATTTTACTGTCAACGGGAAATTCACCGCTTACAATTTTTTGAGCGATATCGAGTGCTATCGACTTGTATCCGTTTATATCCTGCATGTTGAATTCCTACCTTTGACTTAGATTCATACGCCGGCATGTTGAGGATGGGTCTGCCAGCCGAAAGTCCTTATTCATTATAGCATCTATCCCTTGTTTACTATAGAGTTGTCCTTGATCAACATACAACCTTATTATGATATGTGAGTTGTAAGTTAGTTGAGGTTTTGATATAGTAAAAATTATAGCAGTCAGCCATTAACGGCTTACGGCTGGGAAGGTTTGGCTCTTATGAATATATGGAGGAGGAGAAGCATGACCCAACCGAAGTATATGACCGATATTGGAAAATTGACGAGCATCCCAGAGGCAGAACGCGAGAAGCTGAAGCTCATTACCGACAAATTTGTCTTTCGGGTGAATGAGTATTACTTGAACTTGATTGACTGGAGTGACCCGGCTGACCCGATTCGAAATCTGGTCATTCCGAATGAAGGGGAGTTGCTGGAGTATGGTCGATGGGACGCATCCGATGAAGACACTAACTACGTCGTTCCTGGTTGCCAGCACAAATACAAATCCACAGCCCTGTTACTCGTATCCGAAGTATGCGGTGCGTATTGCCGATACTGCTTCCGTAAGCGATTGTTCCGCAATGACGTTAAGGAGTCGACAACGGATGTTGAGCCCGGTCTGCAATATATTGCAAGCCGACCTGAGATCAGTAATGTGTTGCTGACAGGCGGTGACAGCTTGATTCTAGCTACCACCAAGCTTCGGTCCATCTTACAACGGCTGCGCGAGATCAATCATGTTCAGATCATCCGGTTAGGGTCCAAGATCCCCGTGTTCAATCCTATGCGTATCTACGAAGACGAAGAATTGCTGGACACACTTCACCAATATTCCACTCCTCAGAAACGTATCTATGTCATGGCACACATCAACCACCCTCGGGAAATTACGCCTGAGGCGATTCGTGGCTTTCAAGCCCTTCATGAGGCAGGAGTGATACTTGTAAACCAAACCCCCATTCTGAGAGGCATTAATGATGATCCACGTGTTCTGGGGGAGCTGCTCGACAAGCTGTCATGGGCAGGTGTAACACCGTACTACTTCTTCATTAATCGTCCTGTCGCAGGCAATCGCGCGTTCGTGCTTTCGTTGAGGGAAGCCTATCGCATCGTTGAGCAGGCCAAGGCGCTTACATCGGGACTTGGTAAACGGGTTCGTTTGTCCATGAGCCATACATCGGGGAAGATTGAGATCTTATCGATTGAGGATGGGAAGGCATATTTGAAATACCATCAATCCCGCGACGATCATTATGGACAGTTTATGATCCTGGAATGTCCCGATGATGCAGCTTGGTTCGATGATTTGCCGGGAAATGAGCACTATTGGAATAAACCCGTCAAGAAGACGGATGCCATCGTCTCGGTCAATTCATTGCCGGATATGCCGCAGGTGAAGGGCCGTGAGGCTGTCAATTAGTCGCGTTTCGATGCGATCATCCGGGAATAGATTATATAATCCACTTACATTCGAGCCGCTCTCTTCAGAGCGGCTTGATACATTTCAAGCCATGTACTAACAAAATATGACTTAAGTCATATATAACTCCTTTTCTAGTGAACTTCTTCATCTATATTAGGTCTTTCGAATCATGTATAATCAGGGCAGTCTGAGAAAGTTAATTCAGGAAGCCAGCCCAAGTAGGTGAAACTGTAGTATAACAACATGAAATCATCACAAGAAGAACGGAGATACTCATGAACATTACGTTGCGGATATGGACGCTTGAATGACTTACTGATCCAAAGATTGGGTCCTGCAATGCAAGATTTTTCAGATTGTTATCAGCTTACACAGCGAGAATCGGAAATCCTCATACTGATCGCTATTAATGGGTTTTCAAATCGAGAAATTGCCGAAATGTGTGTGATCAGTGAAAAAACTGTAAAAAATCATTTAGCAAACATAATGAACAAGGTTGGGATTCGTTCGATACGGAAATTGTTTCCTCTACTATTCAATCATGTACTATACCCACATGAAAATTACGCAGGTACAAAGAATTTGAAGGGTACCAAGTGGATAGGAAACAAATAGATCTATCTGGTTGTGAAAATTTGGGGGGATGTTCAGTATGATCAAGAAGATAATCATATCAATTTTGCTATGCGTGGCTTCAATAACTATCATGTTATCCATTAGTGTCCCCTCTGCCAGCGCAGATGCTGCATCTCCCCAAACCCTAACTATTATAGGAGCCCAAGGAAATCCAGGGCAGATGGACCCTTACACCGAATTCACACTCGACAACGGTCTAACCTGGCACCGCGCGTATCTATATGGAGCTCATCCGTGGGGATTTGTAGAAGGGACCAATAGTTGGATGAATTGTGGTCCTTCCGGTTTTCATTGCTTGGGAATCAACGTCCCTTACAGAGTGCGATTCCTACTACCGGATGATTTCTCGAATCCGCAGACCACATATGAGTTCAAGGCTGACAATGCTGTAACAATCTCACTGAACGAACACAGGGTTTCCTATATTGAAACACAAGGTACGGTGACTGGAGATACATACACGAATGGTTGGCTTAAGCCTGGCTTTAATGAAGTGGATATGGTACTCCATGACAGCGGTGGTTGGGCCGGCTTGAATTATAAGATCACGATACAAGTTGATGCTTCGTCTGCACCGACCTTGGTGACCGCGCCTTTAGTGGAATTACCCCAACCCACATTCAGTAGCAACCCGACAATACCAACAAGAGAGAATGTCAACGTGACGATTGTTTTTCCGGGGGAGGCTACAATTAAGGAATACAGCTTCAATGAAGTAGATTGGTTCAATTATACATCGGCCATCGTAATGACGAATAATGGAACAATCTATGCTCGGTGGAAGGATCAGACAGGTAATCTATCGACTACAGGTACGTATACCATATCGAATATTGACAAAACGCCTCCAACTACTCCAACGTTAAGCGCTACGCCAACAGCACCCACGAACGGCAACGTGAAGG
>NZ_JBFUIX010000266.1:0-3278 GCF_056401635.1 Paenibacillus sp. P4_E11
TCTTCGAAGCGCTCCTAATGGAAATAGCTTTCGAAATATTGCGTGAAGCTGGTATCCGTATGCCCAGAACAATTGGACCCGCGGTATCCGTAGTCGGCACCTTTGTTATTGGGCAGGCAGCAGTTGAGGCAGGAATTGTATCCCCCGCAATGGTTATTGTGGTTGCCATTACGGCTATCAGCAGTTTTTCGTTTACAGATTACAGCATAGCGAATTCATTCCGTATGCTTCGTTTCCCTCTAATGGGACTTGCTGCCTCCTTAGGGTTATACGGAATTATTGTCGGAGTCATCGCTTTACTCCTGCATTTATGCAGTTTGCGCACCTTCGGTATTCCTTATATGAGTCCGCTTGCTCCATTTAACCTCACGGACCAAAGAGATGTGTTTATTCGGGTACCGTGGTGGGCTATGTTATTTCGTCCTAAATTATTGAATCGAAGAAACGTAACCCGTGAAAAGAAAAATCCGCCTCCAATCTAAGCTGCAACCATACCGGGAAAGGAATTGGACTTGTGAAACTAAAAATGCTTCTATTCCTCGTCTTTCTCGTACTCGTTATGTTCTTAACCGGTTGTTGGAGCCGCCAAGAGTTGAATTCACTCGGAATTGTAGTAGGTGTCGGGATCGATAAATCCAACAAACAGTTTGAGGTAACCATACAAATTGTTAACCCGGGGGAAATCTCTAATAAAGGAGGGGGCGGTAATCGGGCTCCCGTCACGGTGTATAGTTCAAAAGGGGATACTTTGGCAGAAGCAGTCCGAAAATTAACGACCATAACTCCTAGAGAATCGTATTTTTCCCATGTCCGGATGGTGATTTTTTCCGAATCTTTAGCCAGGGAGGGCATAAGCGAAACGTTAGATTATTTATCTAGAAACTATGAATTTCGGACAGATTTCTATTTCGCCATCTCAAGGGAAACGTCAGCGAAAGAAATGATGTCTATCATGACGGTTATGGAGAAAATTCCGAGTAACCAAATGTTTAGTTTCTTGACCACAGCCGAAAAGGAATGGTCGCCCGTAACAACGGTCCAACTGGATGATCTCATCAGAAATGTTGTAAAGAAGGGGAACAATCCCGTTTTAACCGGTATCCGTCTAGTTGGGGATTTAGAAGGAAGTCAAACCAGACGAAACTTTGAATCCAGTAAACCTTTAGGTGTTCTGCAGCTTTGGGGTATTGCGGTTTTTGATGGAGATCGAATGGTTGGTTGGCTCAATGAAGAGGAAAGCAAGGGCTTCACGGACTTAACTAATCAGTTAAAACGTTCGGTTATTAATATCGGGTGTCCAACGGGAGGTTATTTAGCGGTTGATATCATTAGATCGAAGACAAAAGTCAAAGGTCTGGTCGTCAATGGAAAACCAAAAGTAGACGTAACGATAAGAACCGAGGCTAGTGTATCGGATGTGGAATGCAAGATCGAGCTGACCAAGGGAGAGACGCTCTCATTATTGGAACAGGAAATCGAGAAGGAAATTAAAGAACACAGCCAAGCTTCCATCCGGAAAGCCAAGTCGCTTAAAACGGATATATTCAGCTTCGGAGAAGCGATCCACAGGGCAGAACCTGCTTATTGGAACAAAGTTAAAGAGGAATGGAATCGTCATTTTACTGAGTTGACGGTTGATATTCATGTAGACGTACGTATAAGGCATCTGGGTACTATTGGAGATCCCCCTATGAACAAGACGAAGGAGTAGTGAAACATGCTGGCAGTCCTTGGAGTGCTTGTAGTATGTCTTGTGATTATTATGATCGAGGTGCCTCCTATGAGGAAAAACGGGCTGAAAAAGGAGCTTGGCCTATTTTCAGTCCTTCTCCTGATAGGAGCATGCTTAAGTATTGGGGCCAGCTTGCATTTGCCCATACCGAACCCATTAGATGGATTAAGTTATATTTTCAAACCAACAAGCGATATTATATTTGGACTGTTGGAATGAAGGGAGGAATTAGACATGGTGGGACAAGAGAAAATATCCGCAAGTCAATTTACGATACTAGTGGCTCTTTATTCAATCGGAAGCGCCATCCTGATTGTCCCGTCGGGCATGACATTCTATGCGAAGCAAGATGCTTGGTTGTCCGCGATCATCGGGATCGCCATTGGGCTTGGACTTGTCTGGATCCATTATAAGGTGGGCAACACTTTCCCCTCCCTGAACCTGGTTCAATTAAATGAAAAATTGTTAGGAAAATGGCTAGGTAAGACGGTTGCTTTTGTTTTCTTCGGCATTTTTTATTTAGGGGGGCCCGTCTCTAATGTGTATTATATCGGGAATTTTATGGCGACCCAAATTATACCGGATACACCCGTCCAAGCCATAAACATTCTTTTTGTACTCATTGTAGTAATGGGAGTGCGTCTAGGATTGGAAACTATAGCGCGTACGGCGCAGATCTTATTCGCGTTGTTCATGTCCTTATTCTTATTTCAGGTTTTATTTATCACGCCCCAGATTAAGATCGATAACATCTACCCTATTCTTGAATACGGTATTAAGCCGACCCTGACTGGAGCCCTGATGTACTTAAGTAATGCTACCTTCCCCATTGTCCTGCTGTTGATGATTAGTCCGTCTCAAATTATTCAACCGAATCAAACTCGAAAAGCACTATTAATCGGCAGTCTTATGGGGGGATTCGTTCTGCTTGTAATTATCACCTTAAATATTTTTGTACTGGGACAGGAACTTACGATTAGGAATACATTTCCGAGCTATGCCTTAGCCAAGAAGATTAATATTGGGGATATTCTGCAACGTTTAGAAGTGTTCATGGCCTTTATGTGGATTATTTCCCTCTACTTCAGATTGTCCCTGTACTTGTATGTCGCTGTAACCGCGGTGAGTCAAATCTTTAATTTGAAGGACTACCGTCCCTTGGTTTTGCCGTTAGGCGGTATGCTTATTCCGCTTGCAATCATTGAGTTTCCCAACAGTGTCTATGATCGGTACTCAACCAATACGTTTTGGACCTCTTTCTCTATAATGGCAAGTGTGGTATATCCTTTACTGCTACTAGGTCTTGCATCTATACGTAAGGCGCGTGGGTCTTGAATGAAAAACATGTGAACTATGCGGTTCGTCAAAAGCATGCTATAGTTTCTCGCTGTTCTACTTCTTCTTCGGATCTTCGATCGCCCAGAGACGGTTCCCGCTAGGATCATAGAACATCATATCCCAACCTCCTCGGCGGCATCGACGGGGCGGCTGTAGAGTGGGTTTTCCACTCTATTCGCTTCCGGAGCCCCCAGCCCTACCCATTATC
>NZ_JBFUIX010000267.1:0-3277 GCF_056401635.1 Paenibacillus sp. P4_E11
GCTGAAATCTCATTGACCATATTGTGCCTGAATGTTTGACAATATGTGTTGGTGACCGTGTATAAGCAATAGAGGGTTGAAGCGCAAATCCTGCATCCTGCGAGATTATTTCTGAAAGAGTATCAATTTTTCCCTTATTTGTGGGTAGACTTGATGGTCGGTTTGGCTTTATTCGGACTTACTTTTCTCGTAAATACAATCTTGTACAGGGTGGGATTCACGCGCAGTTTGGTCATGTTCATGTCCGTGACGATCATAGGTTTATTTCTATATTACGGAAAAATTCTTTCAAGCATATTCAATTGGTTTTCGGTCGAGATGAATGCCATGGAGGTTGTTACTTTAATCGGGGCGGTGAGTCTACTTGCTTTATTCGCCACTTATCCGATGATGCGCCATGCGCCATTGCATCCTAGGCCGAAGAAAGGGAGGTAATCGTTGGAAAAAACAGTTAGTGGTTCCCTAGAACCATTATACAGACCGATTAAAATAGTTTTGTATTATCGCAATATTACGCACTCGAGTCATGTGGAGTGCTGTGTGTGGCTAACAATGAGATAATACTTAGGATAAATGTCATGCAACTATTGGAGAGGCAAAATAATCTCGACTGTGGTCCCTCGACCCAGTTCACTTGTAATTTGAATGGTTCCGTGATGTTCCTTGATAATTTTGTAGCAAATCATTAACCCTAAGCCTGTCCCTTTTTCCTTAAGGCTGTAAAAAGGTTCTCCAAGGTGGGGAATTCTGTCTTGCGGGATTCCGCATCCTTGGTCGTGGACTTGAACAGAAACAGAATCGGTGTTGAGTTTGATCACAATTTGAATTTGTCCACCTTGTGGCATCGCTTCTATGGCATTTTTCAAAATATTGATAAACACTTGCTTCAACTGATTTTCTTCGCATTCAATGAGCGGCTCTCCAGAGTCCGATTCTATTAATATCTGCACACTGTGCATGGTCGCAAACGGAAAGAGGAAAGAAGAAACCTGCTGGATCACGGTTTCCAAGTTAGTCCTTTCGAGTTTCGCTGTTTGCGGCTTGGCCACGGTCAAAAATTGGTTCGTGATCCATTCCATTTGTTCAATTTCGGACCGCATGACTTCCAAGTACCATAGGTTCTTATCCGTTGTTTGATGCTTCAGTAAGCTAAGGAACCCTTTCAGTGCCGTAAGGGGATTGCGAATTTCGTGGGCAATCCCTGCCGCTAGCTGACCGACAACGGCAAGTTTCTCCGTTTTTCGCAGCAATTCTTCCGTATGCTTCAGCTCTGTGATGTCGCGTCCAATCACGATAAGTCCTTTGCGTCTGCCATCTGGATGATAAATGGGAATTTTGATTACATCGAGAATCGCAGCGATGCCACTTGGAGTTGGAATGATTTCTTGGACGCGAATCAGACTGCCTTTGTCCCAAGYCTGATGATCAGACACCATACACGGATAATAAATATCGCGATAATATGCATGGCTCGCTGCAAGTTCAAGATCCGTCATTCCCTGATAGTCGGTAGCCTCTAACCGTAAAAAAGCTAGGGTGCTATCGTTTGCTTCGATCCACTTTCCTTGATCGTCTTTGAATACAACGAAGTCAGGAATGGAATTGATCAACGTCCGTAGCCGTTTCTCGCCTTCTATTAGCCTTTCTCTCATTCGGTTTAGTTCCGTATTATCTCTTGAAATTAACACAAACGCGATGGCATTGCCTTTGCTGTCAAATAGAGGAGAGGCGGTATTGGTGACATCAATCAGACTGCCATCCTTGCGCTGTCTAACGGTTTCATAAGGGAGGACATGTCGGGAGCTCAGCAAGTTGTTGCGAATATCATCGGCTTCCTTTTTTAGGTGGTCAGGAATCGTGGGGAGCTCTTTGCCAAGTAGTTCCTGCTCTGTCCAGCCAAATATTCGTTCAAAAGATTTGTTGGCTTTTATGACATGAAGATTGGAGTTTATAACGAGAATCGCATCATCGGTGTTACTGAAGTAAAACTCAAGCTGTTCTTTTGTAGACTTCAAATCTTCGAGCATTTGTTGATGATTTAGTTTGATTTCTCGCACAATTTCGTAGACGCCGACGATTTCATTTTCCACAATGATCGGAAAGCTTTTTAACTCAACATGAAGATGATGCCCCTGCTTATGTAGGAGAGTAGCTTCGTACTCTTGCTGCAAGCCTTTTGCGGAATTGGTGAAAGCATGTAATCTGCGTTCTTTGTTGTCGGGGAGAGTTAAGTCTTGTACTGTTAGGTTTCTTAGTTCACTCACATCATAACAAAGCAATCTTTCCGCCGCCGGGTTTGCGTCGATAAGAAGCCCTTGTACATTATAAGAAAAGATGGCGTCCGGATGATGATCGAACAGCGATTTGTAAACATGCTCTTGCATGGAAACGCTTTGAGGTTCAACAGCTTCTTCGTCTTGTTTAAGCAGTGACGAGGTTGCCAGGGGTTGGTGGAAATCGGGTAAATGTTTAAAAACGGCAATGTCTGGCGGAAGGACGTTTACAATGGATCCGATTGCCATTCCGCCATAAAAGTAAGGGGAGAGTTCAAATCGCCATATCTTATTGTTAGACTCACTTTCCCAGGTCACTCTTGATGGAAAAGATTCTCTCTCGAGAGAGTTATGTTTCATCCGGTGATTGGGTGATATCCAGCCTTTTTCATACAGCAGTTGGGAAGCTTCGATGACTTGTCCTCCACGGTCTAAAACCGCTAGCGGGAGGGTCGTCCTTTTGGTGAGTTCAGCAAAATACTGAGACAGCCGGTAACRCTCGAATTTCAATTGGTTGTACAGCATCTTCTCAATATCTTGGGTCACCCCAACAACGGCATCCAGTGATTTCGGATCATTTACCGTCCAAAAGGCGGTTAAATCGATGATACCGAGAGCTTTGCCTGTAGCGGGATCGCGGATGGGAGCAGCGGAACATGTCCAGCTATGAATATTTTGGCAAAAATGCTCGTTTGCAAACACTTGATTCGGTGCTCCGGTGACGAGGGCTGTCCCAATTGCATTCGTCCCTGCGCTGCCTTCACTCCAATTTGAGCCTGGCGAGAAGTTAATGTCTTCTGCTTTTAACATTACGGACATATCGCCGTCAAAATAAATCATTTCGCCGGCCGCATTGCTATACGTTACAAGATAGCCCGTATTTGAGGCAAGCTGCTTCAACTTATTCATAAACGGTTCGACCAATCGAAATAACKAATCAGACGCCATATATTCTCGAATTTGATCCATCCCTAGGGTAAAAGAGGCTTTACTAGAGAGAGGAT
>NZ_JBFUIX010000268.1:0-3272 GCF_056401635.1 Paenibacillus sp. P4_E11
GATTCACAGAGTGTTCAGGAAGGCTGTGCGCTTAGCTGGATCTGTCTCGGTATTACTGCATCTCGCAACGGCAAAATCAAGGTAACCGTATAGATTTCCTATACTAGGGTACCACCACCACCTATACAGAAAATGAACAACTTCCAGCATTCCACAATTGTCGAGTTCATCGTTCAGAAATTGTACAGATCGTTCTTGTATACTAATATTTGGTATTTTGCTTTGATCCGACCAACGAGAGCTGCTCTCTCATTATTTGTTAAGAGAGGAATTACATCATGCTTGTAAGAATTTTTTTTGACAACCGCTGGATACCTGTTAATCTACCAGATCACGCTTATTCCGATCGTTTCACGCAAGAACTGAAAGACAAGTTACTCATCCAACTATTGAATAATCAGCATATCGACCAGTCCAGATGGATGGAACTGCAGACGATCGAGTTGGAGCTCTGCCCAGACGGATGGAAAGCAACCCTCTACCGTATTACTACCAATGAAGAGACGGAGATTTTCTTCTTCCGCTAATCCGCTTGTAAAAAAGACCCCCATCAGTTGAGCCTGATAGGGGTCTATGTCATGCTTTTTCTTAAATAGTAAGATTGCCTGTACTGTGCTTGATCGTATCGGTCTCAACCGGCAACGAAGTACGGTTAACGCCTTCCTCGATCACAGACGAAAGGAACAAATAATTGCTGTTGCCGAATCCTGCGTTCTGTACGGTATACTTCCCACCGATGAAGCGTGAGCTGAACGCCTTCAGCTTATGAGACCCTCCCTCGATATGGAAATGCGCGGTATCCGCTGCTGCAGCTGTGCTCGTACAATCGCCGAAGCTCCAAGTGATGACATTGGTCGGCAGCGCACTCTTCAAGAACGCCTTCTCACCATTCGTTCCACTGAACACAGCACCGCCGTCGATCGTGATCGATTGGTTCGGCGTATTGGCTGCATTGTTCACATCGCCCACGCGATCCCATGCGCCTGTGAACAGGAAGCAACAATTGACCAATCCGCCCCCATGCATGATGACTTCACGGGTTCCGACCTTCACTAAGCCTGTCTCAGGCGATTTGCCCTTGAACCAGGTATTGATCAATGTAAGCTTGTTAATGCTGCCGAGCGTGACCTCTTCTATATCGTAGAATTCGCTATTAATGATCGTAAGTTCCCCGTTGCTTGGCGTGAAGCCTACTTGTGTTGTACCCGAGCGAATTGGCCGGGCAATTTCATAGCCCTTCAACATACCGAAGGAGCAGCTGTCTATAATATTTTTGCGCTTTCCGCGAGAAGACCCTTTGTTGATCGTAATCATTTCTTGCGCCGTGCAACCTCTCATTTGCAAGCCGTCCATGTTAACCCAGATCGAACCCGAGTTCGCCATCTTAACGCCTGGTTTCGTGTACGTAACAACCGCGTGGCAATCTTCGAGCGTGAGGTCGGTTAAACGCTTATGCGCTACGATCCGGGAAGCGATATGTTTCTTGACGGTAATACGCTTCGCGCTGTCGCCCCAGAACGTTCCGCTGTTCGCGAACGACAGTAAACCGGAGTTGCCGATGAACGTAAGGTCGTGCTCGTACTGGCCGTGCGTAACGTAAGGACCGTACTCGTCTCCATCGCCATGACAGTTCTCAACCATGCAGTACGCTGCATTGGTGAAATCGTTCAAGTGCCGAGCGTTGCTCGTATTGCAGTCCTTCACATGTCCGTATAGTACATTGATCTGCTGCGTCAAATAGCCAGTTCCGCCCCAATCCCGTTCTTCCGGGTTCATCAATTGGCAGCGCTCCGTCAGGAACGTCGTGTTGTAGCGGCGCATGACGACCGGCCAGAACACCTTGGTCGCGTTGATTCCCGTAGCGTCACACTCGACTGCATATTCGTATGCGACCGGATTAGACCCGATCTGATCCCAATCTGGAGTAGGCCTCAAGCTCGTACCGTTGACCGGAACCGGAATCCCGATGAAGTTCATGTTTCTTACATGGCAGCGGACAGCCGGCTCGATCTTCTTGTACGTGATTTGTCGACCCGCGGCCAATTGCCAGCCGGACTTGTAGTTGAATCGAACATGGGTCGTATCGAACACTTCGGTTACCTTGATCATATAATCCAGCTCACGCTGCGCACCACCAGCCGCATTGTTCTTGATCTGTGCATGCCACCAGCTGCCAATCTCGAATAAGGAAGAATCTGTTACCTCGAATATATCCGAATACTCCACTACATCTGCGGCTAGTGTTACCGTTTGCGTCATACCCGGCTGTGTCCCCTGGAAGAACAAAACCGCACCGAACGGATTATCCAGCGTATTCAGGGCCATTCCTACTGTGGTTACGGTGTGATTGTGGAAATCTACCTCAATATTACTACGGTGATACACGTGACGAACGACAAAGTTCAGGTCTGTGTGGGCTTCAATCCGATGAATGGCAGGATCATTGACCATAGCATCCAGGGCGGCATCCGCATTCTGGGATGGACCGAATATGCCGAACCATCGGAAATCCGCAATCCCTTGATGTACCGCTTCGAATCGGCCTGCTGTACCGACTAAACTATGAACAGTTCCTCCGTTGTCCACCTTCGTGCTTGCTGTATCCCAGCGAACCAACTTCCCGCCGCCATCTCCATTCTGATTGTAGCCACCTACAATGACGTGCTGGCCGTTCTTAAGCTTCTTACTCGACAGTGCGACCAATTCACTTACATTAGACACTTGCAGCACTTCTGCTGCTTCGATCTTATCTTTGTCTTTATCTTTATCCTTATCGTTATCGCTCGCGAGTGCAATGTTCGAAGTGAGCGCACTCCCCGCGAGCGCAATGCCGCCAAGCCCTAACGCCTGAAGCATCTTTCTGCGGCTGAATGTCTTGTCCTTCCTTACATCCCCCGCCTCATCGATCTTGTTCATGTTCTTCTCTTGATCCATTCGATAACAGCTCCTTCTCCATCAGGTATTGGTTATCTTGTGATGCTTGCTTACTGCATACCTGCAGCATTTCCGGCAACAGCAGGGCTGCGCGGAACCGGCCGGACGTGATTATCCGGAACCGGAAACCACATTCACACCAGCACACGGACCTGATCCAGTCAGCATTCGTGAACAACCCCTTTCTGATTTAAATTTGATTTATAATATTATGTAAATTATACAGAAAATATTAGGAATTGGGTTATTCTGATTTGATTCTGGTTTGTTATTCTATTATAAGTGTCTTATGGAAACGCTGTCAATGCTACTTTTGTACTCCGTCCTCACAGGACTGG
>NZ_JBFUIX010000269.1:0-3265 GCF_056401635.1 Paenibacillus sp. P4_E11
ATTAAGCGAACGGGCAGAATAGTTATAATGAAACTCCTCCAGAAATTAGGTATTACATTTGATATAATTTTCTGGGCAGCTAGTGTTATGGCTATCCTCTTTTCAACTAAGTGGCAAGTTTGATTTGAATTATTCCAAAGAGACAAGAGAGCTCGAATCAAAATGATCGCCATGTGGAGCAAGCAAACGAAGAGAAAATGGAGGAAGAAATGAATATTGAACTTGAAACGCTGATTTATGTTTTAAGCCAACGGTTCAAGACGGATATCATCTCCGCGGACTGCCAAACCATGCCGTTACAGGGCGGAACTGTGGGAAATGTGTACCTGGTAACGGGGATCGCCGAAACCTCGGGTGGCGAAAAATTGCCGTACCGTATCGTGCTGAAAATCCAGAAGAAATGGGAGCGTTACGGAGATCCGGGTTCATGGCGTCGGGAATATGATCTCTATGCGTCTGACTTGGGAGCGACGTTCTCGGATGCCTTCCGCTGGCCGACATGTTATCACGCCGAGATCAATGCCGAAGAAAATGAATTCCAGCTGTGGCTGGAATATATCGATGGCGTAACCGGCTTAGACCTGACCGGTGACATGTATGAACAGGCCGCGCTGGAGTTAGGACGCTATCAAGGCAAGCTGTATGTGGAGCAGCCCGCCGTGCTGCAGAGCCTGACCAACCTGAGCCATGCGGATCTCATGAAGAATACGTATCTACATTACCGGTCATGGCCGGTCGTCTACGATTATGTACGCTCGGAGGACTGCGAATTCCCGCAGCACGTGCGGCAAATGCTCATCGACATCGATGAGCACGCAGACGAGTTACTCGCCCGCATCGAAAAATTGCCCCTCGTGCTATGCCACCGGGACTTCTGGGTGACCAACCTGATCTATACCGACGGGAAAATCGTGCTCATCGACTGGGATACCTGCGGATGGGGCTACCTGGGCGAGGATCTCGCAAGCCTGATTGCGGATGAAGCGGATATCGATCACATGGTCGAATACTACCAGCGATGTGTCCCCGCGTATTACAAAGGCTTTTCGGAGTATGCGGATGTATCCCCTATCGCCGATCATTGCGTCTACGAGCTGATCCTTCTCGTATTCGGGTACAGGCTTGTGGAGTGGTATCTCCACTCAGAGGACGATGATGAGAAGACGAAGCCTGTCCATACGCTCCAAAAAATCTATGAAATGAAGACCAGCCCTGGATGGTCACATCTGGTTACATAGTTTGAACTAACGGGCACGATAGTTGAATCACCAGAAAGGCCGTCGAGTAATCGGCGGCCTTTCTGTACATATTATGGAAGCTTGATCCTAACCGTGGGATTGAACTTTCTTCGATTTATGCTTTTTAATGGCCCGTTCCAGCGGTCATAAATGCTAAGCAGTCCTTTTTGAAGCCGGAGCTGCGGACAACTCCCTGTGGGAGTTCATGAATGCGAGAAACGTTATCGGAAATTCGGAAAGAAAGACTCAAATTTTACTTATTAGGAGTTAGAARATGGAGGGAAAAATATGATAGAGCAAAAGATAAAGATAAGGTAGAACTATTTMAATCAATGGCTCAAAATCGCTAAAACAGTTGCGAACAAGTACGGTGCTAAAAGTGTTCGATTTAGTTGTGAGTTAGGATGCTGGGCACTGGTTCCAGTKTTTTTATWTGATACAATTAAGTAGAATGATAGAAGTTGGCAATTAGGAACGGAGGGAAAGCTTGCTTAAGTGGGATAGCGATGTATGGGGAAAGCTGGCAGGTCCGYACGGTTCTGCAGACAACGTACCTGTGTTATTGCAGCAGCTAATGCAGGAGTATAGCCAGGAGGTTTTTGACGAACTCTTTCAGGAGTATTTGTTCCATCAAAACACRATATATACGGCTACCTAYGCAGCGATGCCGTTTTTGGCACARCTAGCATGCTCCACTTCGGATGCGGAAGTGCGCAAAGAACTGTTTATCAATTGCGGTATCATCGAGGCAAGCCGCGATGGGAGAGATGAGGCACCATTCCCAGCATCATGGGCTGAACTAGCTGAGGATGTAGGTAGCTTTGTTTGCACTGAATTGTACAGTGAATATGTAGAGGCAATTGACAAGCTCAGGACGCWTACAAAGGAAGTATTCGCCTATGCAGCCCAACAAACTATAGATGAGATAGAGAAGCGTTACATACTTATTGCGGATGCTGCTTATCGCGGCTCATATATCCCTGCCAATATGTTGATGACGTTCAGTGAAGGTGATGAGTATGTCGCCGTGTGTCCGGCTTGCGAGGAAGATGTGTATTTATGGCCTAATGAAGACCAAGCAGGAATTCTTCAAGCCTATGAACGCGATCCCGTCTTTCACATGGGTCAAGAACCTCAAGTGATTGTCCCAGTCACGTCATTTGCAGATGAAGAAGTACGAACATTAGCGGAGCGGGCGGCAGCTATCGGAGAGCAAACATTGACCGARCATCTGCATTATTTAGCGGGGGAAACAATATGTCCATCCTGCAGTGAGAAAACTTCCGTATGGCCGTCATTACTAAGCACCTTTACAAAGTAGAGCACAATTTAAGGGGATGGYGAAAGAGATTAAGTAACTCTAACRACATTGGTAACAAGATAAAATCACTAGTCTCATTTAGGGGAAGGGTGTTTTTGTGACTTAACCTATATTCCTGCCATTCCCTGAACTTAAGATTGCCATAAATACTAGCGGTTTCGACTGAAGTATCATCCGAATTGTTTAATATTAACTCATATATTTGCCATAAGTATTATTTGTAATCATAAGCTTGCCCAAAGTCGGGTAAGCTTTTTTTGGTTTTATAAAACCGAGGGCTTAGAAGCCGGTTGCCAGCCAGTTTGTTGAACTAACGGGCAGGTTCGACAAGTTCTGCWATAAGCRCKACWGYGCGAAAWGCAGGAGATTWAATRACWAATCTTAACTTTACAAYCGAGGATGRGAATGAMGGAACCATGTATCCTGAAATCATCCCGCCAATACTCCTGCATGCATCATGGCTAACAGGTCAGGGGTGTATGAAGTACAGGTAGATTCGGCAGAACGAAGGCTAGAGCCAATTTGAGGTATGCCAACGGATATGCCGCGCGGCTGAAAAGCTGGATAGGGTGAGTATGGTTCCGTGAAAGGAACTGACGAACAACCGAATGTACAGGTCTAAAGTTAGAGCATAGGGAAACTTATGTACCATCCTATGATGGGGTGAGCGGCGTAAAGTAAAAATCTGCCCTCTGAAATACGCTAT
>NZ_JBFUIX010000270.1:0-3261 GCF_056401635.1 Paenibacillus sp. P4_E11
GTCATGTCCTTTTTTCTTATAATCCCAAAAGGCTTCGATGGATTCAGCTTTTGGTGTAATCGCGAAGTTGTAGCTAGGAACCGGACTATGAGTCGCCCATTCCAGAGAACGCGCATCCCACGGATCTGAACCAATATTCCTTGGAGAATAACGAATGCTGTAATAGATGTTGTACACAATTAAGGCAAAACCTATCGCCATTCCAATCGCTCCGACGAACGAAAGCATATTGAGCGGCCCGAATCCAGTCGATTCCGAATAGGTGTACATACGACGTGCTTGGCCGTCCAACCCTGTAAAGAACATAGGGAAGAAGGTAACATTAAAGCTGATTGAAATAAACCAGAACGCCCATTTCCCGATCCGTTCATTGAGCATGAAGCCGAACATTTTGGGCCACCAGTAGGTGAGTCCGGCAATCATACCGAACACCACACCAGGAATAATGGTGTAATGGAAGTGAGCTACCAGGAACATCGTATTATGGTACTGATAATCTGCCGCTGACATAGCGAGCATAACCCCGGTAACCCCGCCGATCGTGAAGATCGGAATGAACCCTATGGTATAGAGCATAGGCACCGTAAACACGATTTTTCCCTTCCAAAGGGTGAACAACCAGTTAAAGATTTTGATCCCGGTCGGAACGGCAATGGCCATCGTGGTGATGGAGAAAATACTGTTCGTTAGTGCACCCTGACCCATTGTGAAGAAATGGTGCGTCCATACCAAGAAGGAAAGAAATGAGATGATCACCATGGACCATACCATCGATTTGTAACCATATAGGTTCCGGCGTGAAAAGGTTGAGATAATCTCACTGTATACACCGAATGCAGGCAAGATTAAGATATACACCTCTGGGTGACCCCAAACCCAGAACAGGTTCGCCCATAGCATATCCATGCCGCCATTCGTTGTGGAAAAGAAATGTGTTCCGAATAATCGATCCATGGTCATCATAATAAGCGCCACGGTTAATGTCGGAAATGCAAAGACGACGATTATGTTAGCGGTTAAGGCAGACCATGTGAACATGGGCATTTTCATTAATTTCATACCAGGCGCTCTCATTTTGAGAATGGTTACAATGAAGTTGATCCCGGATATTAATGTACCAATCCCAGATATCTGAAGGGCAAGCGCATAATAGTTGGTTCCTACAGATTCACTGAACTCATTGCCCGAGAGTGGGAAGTAAGCTGTCCAACCTGAATCCGGGGACCCCCCCACAACGAATGAGATATTGAGTAACATGGCGCCCATGAAGTACAACCAGAAGCTGAGTGCATTCAAGCGTGGGAACGCTACGTCACGTGCTCCGATCTGTAAGGGAACGACGAAGTTCATTAAGGCATAGATGAAGGGCATCGCCATAAAGATGATCATCACGAGCCCATGCGTTGAGAAAATTTCGTTGTAATGCTGGGCATCTAGTAACGTATTATCGGGTACGGCTGTTTGCGCACGCATCATCAAGGCATCTACTCCGCCACGGAATAGCATGATTAGAGCGGATATCAAATACATGATACCGATTCGTTTGTGGTCGACAGTCGTCAACCATTCCCGCCAAAGATAACCCCATTTCTTGAAATAAGTTAAGCCGGCGATGATCGCAATGACCGTAAGAGCAATGGCAACCATTGACGCATAAATGGCTGCACTTGGGTGCGGTACAGCAAATCGTTCAAAGAAGTCCATGCTTCAATGCCCCCCTTCATGAACATGTTTTGAATCAGAATTAGGTTTAGAACTAGGTTTAGGTTCAGTATCCGTAGYTGTGCTGCTTGACCCATGTTGATGTTCGGGTGGCGGCATAAAATCTAGATGAGTTCCTGTGAACGTTAACTGTCCAAGATGACCTGGTATCAATAACTCATTGAATTTGGCTTCCGTAAGAGGTTTGGCCGTTTGTTTAACTTCTTTCACCCATTCATCAAATTTAGCTTGAGGTATGGCTTTGACATTAAACGTATTCTCAGCGAACCCTTTCCCACTGAAGTTGGCATTACGCCCCATGTATTCACCTGGAGCATCAGCTGCCAAATGCAACGTGTTCACCATGTCAGACATGGCATACTTTTGTCCACCTAGCTGAGGAATCCAGAAGCTGGTGATCGGCCCGTAGGAATAAAGCTTAAATTCAAGAGGGCGATTGGTTGGAATGTATAAGTAGTTTACGGTTTCGATATTTTCTTCGGGATAACTAAAATGCCATTTCCAGTTCGATGATGAGGCGTACACAACTAATGGCTTCTGACCCTCGTACCCTTGAGGTGTGGCCTCAACAATATAGTTACTTCGAACAGAGACAATCGAAAGGAAAATGATGATAAGAACTGGAATTCCGACCACTATCGATTCCACAACCTTGCTGCCTTCGATATGAGGAGGTTCATAATCATCTGCTTGTTTGGATGCACGATATTTGATTAACATAAAAACTAAAATGATGAACACAATAATGACAATAGCCGACATTAACCCAATCGATAACATGATGTCGTCCGCTTGTCTTTGAGCCTGCGGTCCTTGTGGATCCAAGACCGCCAATTTCCCGCAGCCCGTTAGAGTGGTGACCATAGTAATCATGACTGCCAGTAAAGTCCATTTGAATTTCATTGGTGAGCTCCTTCCTCGGATCAATACTTTCAGCATAGTTGCGCCAAACTAATAAAACAATCGAGTTTGAACGATGTCACAAATTTATGTGATTTTTGTCACATAGTTGTTTCAAGTACGCCACGATTTGTTCAAGAAGTGGCATTTGGTAGGAAATCCATAACGAAAAGGGCTGCCTGATGCTGAGGGCAGCCCTTCGTTTTTATTATTTTATAAGTCTGCCGAGGAGATCCATCGGCGGCCTGGCTTCTTTAGTTTTTTATTATTTGGAACAAACATTCTATAACACAAGAATCCCATAACTTCCTCTAAATGCGCTTTAATGGACAACAGTTCACACAGCGGCTGTAATTCCATCGCGGAAGTTTTGGCTGTCCGGTCTAGAGTCGCGGATATATTTTCGCTGTGTTCAGCGTTATTTTCCCGATAAATGGGTTTTCTGATATGTACGATTGATCATGTAGGAAACAACTTTTCTGTGCGTATTTGGAACTTTTACACTTCCTTTTATTTCACAAAGACAGTGTTTTTTGTTCGTCAACCCCTATATTGAAATCGTTAGTATCCTTGCTGTATCAAGGGTTAAGAGCTGTTTTGTTTCTGTGAAAGTTGAGTTAAATAGCACTCTTTTAATAC
>NZ_JBFUIX010000271.1:0-3261 GCF_056401635.1 Paenibacillus sp. P4_E11
GACAATAAGTGAGGGAATGTTCATGGCAGACATAAATATAAAAAGACTGACTACAATTGAAGAAGTCGATTTATTAGATCACACATTTGCTGAACAGTATAGATGGTATCAGCAAGGTGATTATTTCAGGAAATGTCTTGAGGAGAATTATATAAATAATCGAATAACAATAATGGCATTTTATGATGGTCTACTTGCAGGATGCTGTCACTTACTTTACACTTCGCACTATCCATTTTTTCGTGAGAATAACATACCGGAGATAAACGATCTTAACGTATTTCACGAGTATAGAAGGCAGAAGGTAGCAAGCAGGATATTTGATGAATTAGAAGCCATTGTATCCACGTCATCTAAATACATCGGTGTAGGAGTAGGGCTCTACAAAGATTATGGGAATGCTCAAAGAATGTATACATCACGTGGTTATGTGATGGATGGCAGAGGAATGACTTATAAAAACGTTCAAGTAGAGCCTGGTAAACCTGTAATGGTAGATGATGATCTAATAATCTACTTGGTAAAGGATTTGAAGGGCAACTTGTAAGTAAACTCGAAGATGTGTCGACTTCAGTTAACATCGTATTCACGCGTCGCAGCCTTACGGCTGCTTGGTCCGCCAGAGGCATTTCAAGGAAGCGGAGTCATGCGGACAACCCTTCGAGGCTAAGTGGCGGAGCCACCCGGCAACTTCGTCGCCTTAAGCCTCTCGGGTTCGCGAATACAGGAACGTTATATGAAACCAGTGCAAATCTAATTAGAACATCATGAACTAACATATAAACCAAAAACGTAGAGGAGAATGAATATGCATTTAGAAACAAGCAAGTTAGAATTTGAAATGAAGAATATTACTGGATCTACTTTTAAGAAAGTGAATGCACAAGAGCTAGAATTTGAGAATGTAAATCTATCTAAAACTAAGATAAACAATGCCAACATGAGTGAAATGACATTAAATGATGTAAATGCATCTGGATGGAAACTTACGGATATTAATTTATCTGAGACAATTATTCAGAACGCGAACATGAGTCACATGAGCATTGAACATATTCATTTAATTGGAACGGAATTTTCGAATATTGTGCTTCCTGAAGAAGGAGACCGGAATTTCAAATCTGATGGAGACTATAAACCAATTAAATTTAAGAATTGTAATCTGACAAATATGGAGATTATAGATTGTGACATTACAGGTCTAAAGATAAATGGCATATTAGTAGAAGAACTATTAAAGAAACAATAACACTTTTTGAGGACAACTCGAAGAAGGCACTGGCATCATATAACACCGTATTCACGCTGCGGGCCTTACGGCCCTTGGTCTGCCCGAGGCATTTCGGGGATGTATATTCAGGCAGACAACCCTGCACCACCTAACCGCATCGCGGCCAGTCGCTACGCTCCTTTAAGGTGGTGAGGGTTCGTGAATACAACAACGTTATGTGAAACTGCTGAGAACAATATATTATTAAAGGATTGAACAAGATGATAGAACTTAAACATTATAGAAGGCCAAATCAGAAAGTAATCCAAGAGATTGTTCAATTGATCTTACTTCTTACAGGTGATTGGTTTACAGATAATGTGTCCGAGGAAGCCAGGAGGGATTTATTATTTCAAGATTTAATGTGCTTGCAGCTCGAAGGAGACATTAAATCTTTTATTATTTTTACAAGCTGGGAAGGATCTATTTATATTACATTAATGGGAACACATCCTGAATATCGGGATCAGGGGTTAGGTACCCAATTAATAAACTATTTTATAGAACATGTAAGGACTTTAGGATATAAACAGATAATGCTATTGACCGTACCTTCCGAAGTAAAGCCTATTTATGAACATACAATCAAATTCTATGAAAAGCATGATTTTAAGATTACCAGGAGATATACAGAAATATGGGGAAGTGGAGCAATAGAAATGACAAGGTATTTATAAAGATTTATTAAGCATATCGAAGATGACAGCAGCATCACATAACACCGTGTTCCCACTGCGGATCGCAAGCGATCCTTGGTCTGCAAGATGAATTTCTAGGAAGCGTATTCAGCAGACACACCTGCACCGACTAACCGCATCGCGGCCGCCCTTTGGGCTTAAGTCGGTAAGGCGTCGGGAACACAAGAACGTTATATGAAAGGGACGAAAGCCGAATAAAAGCTTCAAAGAATAACTTGCCTAATGGACTCGAAGACTTCGTTTCCATTTATTGTTTGTTAAAGTACATTTGTGATAATAAAATACCTCTGAGGAGTAGGGTGATCGGAATTGATTTCACGAGCTTTGATTATACAAAACAATAAAGTGCTTATGGTAAAGCAATATGTTCAGAGAGGGGATATTGTTTGGAATTTTCCAGGAGGCGGTATAGAAGAAAATGAAACAGCAGAACAAGCATGTATAAGAGAAATTAAAGAAGAAACAGGCTTTGATATTATGATCGAAGGGCTTTTATATACCAATAATAACAAACACATATTTAGAGCTCAGATTGTAGGTGGGGAGATGTATCTTGACAATACGAAAGAATATAATACTGATCTAATTGATATAGCATGGATAGAACTAAGTGATGACTCTAAATTCGATAACTACACAAAACCAATAATTGAACTACATAATAAGGATAAGGACATATAGTATCTTTTGTTAGCAATTTCGAAGAGGTCGTCCCCATCATATAACCCCATATTCACACTGCGGTCGGCTGCGCCGACCTTGGTCTGCCCGATGCATTTCGGGGAAGCGGTTTCAGGCAGACAACCCTGCACTGGCTAACCGCTTCGCGGCCGGCCTACGGCCTTAAGCCAGTGAGGGTTCGTGAATACAAGAACGTTATAAGAAATTGGCGCAATAAAGGAGAGATTAAAATGAACACATCAAAAGAAAAAAATATATTTGTGGCGTTCTTAGATATTATGGGATTTAAAAACATAGTAGAAAAAAATAATCATGAAGAACTTGAGAAAATATATGACGAATTTTCGGATGGATTAGACGAGAATGGGAAATTGTTCAAAGCAATCAGTGAAATATTGAATAGGGATAAAAATATCAAAACTGATGTCCAATCGGTAATCATTTCTGATAGTATCGTAGTTTGGACAAGTGATGATGACATCCATAATTTTAATATGCTTATATTGCTTGTCCAGATGCTAATTATTAGGGCATTTGCCAGTGGAATACCACTGCGAGGGGCTATTACTCATGGGCCTTTTACATGTAGAAATAAAGGGAATGGTTTAAATT
>NZ_JBFUIX010000272.1:0-3229 GCF_056401635.1 Paenibacillus sp. P4_E11
AGCCTGTTACTTGCTTAGAGTTCATATACGCCTCATAGGTCCCGATCCGAACGCCTCCGGCCTCAATAGCACTGACAGTCAGCGCAGTTCTGCTGCTGATTTGATAGACCTGATATACTAGCTCTTCCTGCTTGCTAAGATTATCGGTCGCCTTCCCCCAAGACAACGTAACACCCGTTTCCGTGATATCCGTGGCTGTAATGACAGGATCTGAGATGGTAGGCGGGGTCAAATCCAGTACAGCTGCATTACGAACCGGAACACTCTGAGATTCTCTCGTTTTGTCGCCTAGTTCCCCGTACCCGTTATAACCCCAGGCCCATACTTCCCCGCCTGATTGCATGGCGATTCCGTTGTAGCCGCCCGCGCCAAGGGCGACCACATCCGTTAAGCCGCTTACCCGAACGGGACTTGACCTAGTGGCAGTCGTCCCATCCCCCAACTGTCCATAATTGTTAATGCCCCAGCTCCATACCGTCCCGTCTTCCTTTAGGGCGTAATTAAAATGAGTGCCCCCCACGACAGTCTTCACATGGTCAATCCCGATAACTGGAACAGGCGCTACGCGGTTTGTGTTGGTTCCATCTCCTAGCGTTCCGTATGTATTCCTACCCCAGGCCCATACCGTTCCGTCTTCTTTCACCGCTATACTATGATGATCTCCCGCGGCAATCGCCTTCACACCGCTTATATTCACTTGATACGGAGTCGTACGATCGCTTGTTACCCCGCCTCCGGACTCGCCATACGTATTTCTTCCCCATGCCCATACCGTTCCATCCGACTTAAGCGCTAGGCTATGATAGCCTGCATTAACAATGGCTACTACGTCTGTCAAGCCAACCACTTGTACAGGCAATTGCCTTTGTGTCGTCGTCCCGTCGCCTAATTCCCCGTTATCGTTCCTCCCCCATGCCCATACGGTCCCATCGCTTTTCAAGGCAAGAACATGATAGCCGAGACCGGTAGATAGGGTGGTTACCCCGCTAATCCCCCTTACCTGTACCGGTGCTATCCGATTTTCCAACGTTCCATCACCTAGCTGACCGTTCTCATTCAACCCCCATGCCCACAACGTACTATCTTCCTTAATGGCATAGTTGCTCATGATGCTGGTCGCGATTAGCTTGACGTGATCCAGGTTTCTTATGAGGAGCGGCGAAGTTGAATACGTCCCCGTATCATAAGACAGCTGTCCCTTCTCATTCCGCCCCCAGGCCCATACCGTCCCGTCACTAAGAAGGACCGTGCTGTGGTAATAACCGGTTGCAATCTGTGGTGCGACGACATACTCCGCGGCATGCGCGAACTTCATCTGTATGATCGGGATAAGCCATAAAAGAACAATGAATGCTATCATCATTTTATTAAGTCGATTCTTCATACGTATACCTCCGTTAATCTACCACTTTTTCTAGAGTCCCTCCCATTTTACGAATTCATAATCTTCATTACGATTGACAAATGTTAACTTCCTGCCATTTTTTTCGTATAATGAAACAAAGTATTTCTATTCTTGCGAGCATCTGTCGCGATTTGTGAGGGACCCATGATTCAACAATCAGCCCCCATCCTATTAAAAGCCAAAATCGCCCTTCCCGTTCTTAAAGAAAACCATGTTACACGGGACCGACTGATTAATGCCATTACAACCGGATTGATGGGTCGGCTCACGCTTGTGTGCGCACCTGCCGGCTTTGGGAAGACGACTCTGCTGGCACAGTGGGCTCATGCCCAACAACAAGCTCCGGCTTGGCTCTCTCTTGATGAGATGGATAACGACATAATCAGGTTTTGGCGGTATGTGGTCCATGCCCTTACAGCCATCGTTCCCGATCCTGTGATCAATCGGATCACACCGCTCATCGAGGCTTTACCAACCGTATCCATTRGCACCTTCCTAGACGCCCTATTGAACGAACTGTTCTCCCTTTCAGAAGCGGTTGTACTGATCCTAGACGATTATCAACGAATACGAAACGAGCAAATCCACTGCAGCCTTTCCTACTTTATCGATTATTTGCCGCAAACCGTTCATGTGTTGATTGCCAGTCGTAACGAGCTGCCCTTTTCCACCATCAAATGGATGGCAAGCGAAGAACGGAACCAATTAGATGCGACACAGCTTCAATTCACGCCGATTGAAACAGCGTTGTTGTACCACGAGTTATCCGGTCCAGGGCTATCAGATTATCAGATTGAACAATTGACACTCCGGACAGAAGGCTGGATAACCGCTTTGAAGTTAGTCTCGTTGTCATTACGTGCTGGAATACATGATTCCCGATTCATAGAGGAGTTCAAGGGAAACCATCACAATGTCGCCGATTATTTATTCCATGAGGTAGTGTCCAAACTACCCGCTGACATTTATCACTTCCTCCTCCAAACCTCTGTCCTCGATCGGATGGATTCCATCGTATGCAATGCCGTCACTCAAGAAACGAACAGTGTTCACCTCTTAGAACGCCTAAAAAGCTTAAATCTGTTTTTGGTTCCGCTTGACGATCAGAACACTTGGTTCCGGTACTATCATTTATTCGCTCAATACCTGCAGGAGCTGGTGAAAAAGAACAACCCCGAGCTTTGGTACCGCTCCAATCGGCTGGCTAGTGAGTGTTTTGCTGCTCGCGGTTTCATGGATGAAGCCATTCATCATGCCATTCAGGCTGAGGATTTTGTTCGTATGCAGATTTACTTGGAACGGCATATTCCAACTGCTCTGAACAAGGGGGAGCTTACGACTCTGCTGTATTGGTTCCAATGTATTCCCGCGGAGTCTGAGCCTTCTCCAGAGCTGTCTCTTCTTTATTCCTTCGTTCTCGTACTGACAGGACAACTGGAGCAAGCAGATTATGAATTAGAACGTATTGAACTAGCAAGCCAAGACATGGAGCGATCCGAAAGATGGGAGCAATTGCAAAGTGGAATCCTTTTTGTGAGATCGAACTTGGTATTTTCAAATGGGGATTTTGGAAGATGGTTCGCATTCACTGATGGGATGCTGGACCGCATCCTTCCGGCCAACCCGACCTATTACAATTTCAATTACAATACAACGGAACCGCTCGTGAGGCGGACGACGCTCGGTCTTAAAGGAATACTGTCGAGTGATACCGAAACGATCGGCAGTATTCCTTTAAGACCGAGCGTCGTCCGCCTCACGCTTGCCGCCGCGAAAACTCATTTTTTCCTGCATTTGATTTTAGCACCCCTTAATCAATATATC
>NZ_JBFUIX010000273.1:0-3225 GCF_056401635.1 Paenibacillus sp. P4_E11
CGTTATTATTGAACTGCTAGCACTCTCCAAACAACCGCTCGGGATAACGAATATATATGACCTCTGTCAATTACCAAAATCAACCATATTTATGATCTTAACTACGCTCGAGCAATTGGAATACGTCGAGAAACTGGAGAACGATAAGTACATGTTGACGCTCAAACTATATAATTTCGGTGTCCATGTGTTAGCCAAGTTAAATATCCGCGATGTTGCCCGCCCCATTATGGAACAACTTGCAGAACAACTGCGGTTTACCGTCCATCTAGCCAAAATCGAACACGGTCAAGCCATGTATATTGAGAAGGTGGCGGGTCCTGGCTTTGTACAATTCTCAACCGCCATCGGCCAAACGTGGCCACTCTACATATCTGCAGGCGGGAAAGTATTAGCTGCCAACTTGCCGAATAATGTCCTCGAGCCATTAATCGAAACGATGCAGTTCGAAGCCTATACACCTAATACGATATCAACCAAAGAAGCTTTCTTGGAATCATTGATCTCTGTTCGTGAGAATGGATATGCATTCGAGGACGAGGAAGGGGAACTCGGAATCCGGTGTATTGCGGTGCCGATCTATAATGAAAAGGGAGCCGTCATTGCGGCCTTGAGTGTCACCTCATTGCGCAATGAGCTCCCTGTTAGTCGATTCCAAGAAGTTGGAAATATTCTCAAAAGCAGAGCCTTGGTTATCTCTCAACATCTCGGTTATATAGCAGCTGAACCATCATCAATCTGATGCTATTCAGGGTATATCAATTGACCCGATAACGGTTCAGAACCTTCTCATCAATCGTAATACCAAGCCCGGGACGATCGACAGGAACGGTGACATATCCATCATGGAATTCCACTTCCCTGCTGACCAAATCTCGGGCCAGTGGTGAGTTCGAGACCGTATATTCGATCATGAAGCCATTGGGAATGGCARCCGCGAAATGCGTGCTCGCTGCAACTAGAATTCCGGTCTTGAAGGCATGCGGGACGACCTTCTTATGTCGATCATAGGCCAAATACGCGATACGTTTCCCTTCGGTCAACCCGCCAACCCTCGCTAGATCAGGCTGGATGATGTCCAGATGCCCTTCGTCGAGCAACCGCTGGAATGCAAGTCGGCCGCTCTCTTGTTCTCCACCAGCAATAGAGATGCGTGACCGATCTGCCAGGGCGCGGTAACCTGCGATATCGTTGGAATGGACCGGTTCTTCCAGCCAATACACGCCGTATTTCTCGTAGATTTCCGCCATACGCAATGCACCTTTCAAATCCCAGGCAAGCCCGGCATCGATCATAATATCGATATCGTCACCTACTGCTGTACGAATCGCCTTCACTTGGGCTTCGTCGAATTTGGGATCTCGTCCGATAGGCCCCCAGCCGAACTTCATGGCTTTATAACCTTGTTTCGCATATTGTTCCGCCATACGAGCGGCTTCTTCGATTGTATCCGGCATAAGTGAACTTGCGTAGGCTTTCAACTTCCGATTGAATACCCCACCCATCATTTCGCATACTGGACGGTTCATAGCTTGGCCGAATATGTCCCATAGCGCAATATCTACTCCGCTGATCGCATGTAATGCCGGTCCCGTTCGTCCGAAATAGATCGTCCCCCGGTACATTTTGTCCCACAGCCGTTCGATCTCTATCGGATTCTCACCGATTAACAAACTTCGAAGGCCTACCGCGATGGAGTGTGATGCTGGTGCATCCACTACAGCTTTGGCTACGAGTGGCGATGAATCCACTTCCCCTACCCCTACGATTCCCTCATCCGTATGGATTCGGATAATAAGCGTATCCTGCGTCCCATCACATTGTGCGGCGTCCAGATCAGGTAACCTTAAGTATATCGCTTCTACTTCTGTAATCTTCATAAGTTCATCGATCTCCTTATAATGTCTTAGAATGACTTAGAATGTAATAGATAATCCACCATCAACCGGTATAATGGCTCCTTGTATGTAAGACGCTGCTTCAGAAGCGAGAAATGCGATAACGGCGGCCACTTCTTCGGAACTACCCGCACGAGCCAACGGAATTTTACGCTGCTCCACATAATATTGCTTGAACATGTCCGTCTCTAGCTCATTGACGCCATCGATAATCGAGAGTCCCGTATCGATAAATCCAGGTGCGACCCCATTAACTCTAATTCCATAAGGCGCAAGTTCAGAAGCTGTACATCGCGTTAATTGATCGAGTGCTCCCTTCGCCGCATTATAATGGCTGGACAGGTTCAAGGCGCGATAGCCGTTAATCGAAGAAACGTTAATGATTGCCCCTTTAATTCCGAGTTCCTTCATAGACTGGGCGGCATACTTGGAACACCAGTATGATCCATTAACGATCGTATCGAAGACAGCCCGCCAACGATCCGTCGTTTCTGTCAGAAATTCGCTTTCATAGAACATGGCCGCATTATTCACCAGTGCATCAATTCGGCCGGTATGCTCCAGGGTCCGCTCGATCAACTGCCGCACATCCGCTTCATCACTAATGTCAGTGCGAACATACAGCGGACGGGCACCGAGTTGCTTCAGTTCATTCAAGGCTTGCATGCCATTCGACTCGTTGCGTCCGGCTATGATGACGGCTGCCCCTTCAACCGCGAACAGCTTAGCGGCTGCAAGTCCGATACCTGTCGCCCCGCCTGTAACAATAACGGTTTGATTCGTAAATCGGTTCATGACCAGTCCTCCTGTGAGTAACTATCAGGGAAATGAATTTAGTCCTATCATAAGATCAATATTGCTTATTGTCAACAATCGATCATAAACATTCGTTTGTTGAACTGTATCAGAAGATGGACTATAATTACGGTAACTTCGCCTATCAAACGGATCGTTCAATTATTTAATGACATTAAGGAGTCCACCGATGGAAACTTATAAATTTAAAAGTCAGGAAAATCTTTCACTGCGTCAACGTGTGATGCACGATATTCGAAATGCGATCATTCAAGGGCATCTCAAACCTGGAGACAAACTCAAAGAACTCGATATTTCCCAGCAAATGTCGGTCAGCAGAGGACCCATTCGCGAGGCAYTACGAGATTTGGAGGCATTGGGGCTAGTCGTCAGTTCACCCTATCGAGAAACTACTGTGGCTGATGTTCGGAAGGAAGAAGTCATTGATTTGTTAATACCGGTTCGTCTACACCTGGAGTTGTTCGTGCTGAAACATAATCTAGCCAGGCGTGACGACTCGTTCTATGAGAAA
>NZ_JBFUIX010000274.1:0-3220 GCF_056401635.1 Paenibacillus sp. P4_E11
CTGCTGTTCGGTGTGTGCCAATTCAGCGATAGGATCAGACCGTTTACCAAGCGCTTCGATACAAGTAAGGATGTGGGAGCAGGCAACATTCACCGCAGCACGATAATTGCGATCCGCCCTAACTTCATACTTCAACAAAGTCAATCCGCTCAGATCGGAAGGAATATGGAAATCATCGATCCGAATCGTATTTCTCACCTGCTCGATGGCAGACGGTACGATGAAAAACACCCTCTGGCGCTTCAACCGTCCCCAGAACATGCCCAATTCAAACATGCTGTTGTCTCTAGGAGCTAGATATACTTTCTCACGCATCGTGACTACATCGTCGGGTGAAAAGATGAAGACGGCGAAGTCATTCGCCTCCACCTGTATCTCCAAGTCCTCCATCGGGTAATGATTGGCTGCGAACGCCGTCGGCCAAGGYGTAACTTCTGCCACATAATGAAGCAGCTCGTGTACGGCATTGACCAACTCGATGGATTCTCTGGACGAACCGATGAATACTCGCGGTTTATCCACTATCGGTCCTCCTTCCATACTTGATCAGGTTGAACCATTCACTTCGATTCCGGGCTTATGACGATTCCGAAATGCGTACGCAAAGCTTCATTGTACTCCTCTTGCGTCTGCGGGGTGAATGTGCGTACTCCAGTAGCGGTAAAGATTCGAAACTCTCCGGCAGCGATCGTGTTACGGCCTTCCGAAGTGCGAATCGCGACCATCGGATTCCGTCGAAAGATCGAATCCGGTGCGTGTTCACACCAGTAGGAAGGCATTAAGAAGTCTTGTGCCAGCTGCGGTTCTTCTGTGAAGGAATAGATGCGCTGCCACTCGCCATGCTTCTGCTCACAGAGCAGCCAACCGAAGTAAGGATCGCGATCCAGTCGGTAACATTCCTCTCCTTGCTGTTGCTCAAGCCCTTCCTGCATTTCGATCGGGGAACGCGGAACTATACCACCAACTCCGACATCGCATAAGTAGTTACGGCCGGCAATATGTACGCGCAGTACTTGATGACGCCGCTTCGGAGGTGGATTCGGTTCATCACGCCAGAAACGGGCCATCAGACTCGTCACCTCATAGCCAAGCTCTTGAAGCAGCCACCCGAAGAGGGCGTTCAACTCGAAGCAGAATCCGCCCCTCCGGCGCTCAACGATCTTGGCATGGAGATGGAGAATATCTAGCGATAGGGGTACCCCATGCAATATATCGAAATTCTCATATGGGACGGTATGCAGATGGCATTCCTGCAAGCGAGACAAGCAAGTTAGGCTTCCATCGACCGGTCCATCATACCCGATGCGGTCGAGGTAAGCGCTAACTTCAGGTTTCAGGTTGTCGTGATTAGTAGTCATGACTGAATCTCCTTCGAATCAGGTTTAAGGTAATTTTTATTCGACGTCTATCGTTAAATCCCTGCCTCACACTATACAATCCATTCCACAACGGTTTCCTAGATCATATGCCAAGGACCTCTGGAGCAGATGACTCCAGAGGTCCTTGGCATATGAGTTCTATTTAGTTTTCAGCTCAAGTCTACAATTGGATCACGGAGAGCACGATGCCGACAATAAAACCGCACAACGCGCCATTTACCCGAATCCATTGCAAATCTTTGCCTACTTTTTCTTCCAACATTTGCACGAGGGAAGCGTCATCCATCTGATCGACATTTTCTTTCACCAGTTGGCCGATTCGATAATGATTCGCCTCTACTAACTGGATGATGTAGGAGGAAATTCGACTTTCCCACGCTTGGACCTTTTCTGGATCTTGACTTAAATTTCTGATGATCGAAGCGTATGCACGAAATAGCAGACGGCCGCCATTCGCTCGCTCTTCTTCGAGCTTGTCCAGCAACAGATTACGAAGCCGCTCCAATTGTTCACGAATGAACGTTTCTCCCGTCTCGCCTTCTGTGAGCTTAACGGCCCAATCCTTCACTTGCTCCATCTTCGATTCATCGTCCGCCAATTGGAACAATTGAACTCGTACTTCCCTCAGCAACGATTCCCGATGCGGATTGTCAGCATTCTGCAAATCTCGGATGGCTGAAATGAGCATGTTCTGGAGCAGGCCCCCCATCTTCTCATCGTCCATGAACCCGGCAAAAGCCTGGATTGCAAAGCCCATGAAGCCGCCCATCTTGACTTCATTCAGCTTCTCCGTTGCGATCCGCCCCAACATCGCTTGTGTATCAGGGCGCACAGCCCATACGGAAGCTTCCCGAAGAGCATAGTCTAGTGCCTTCGCATCGTATCCCTCTGTCAATACTTTCGTAATGACCGTATCCGCAGCTTGCTTCCAATTTGCCCGTCGTACTACTGCAATAAGACCGGACTGGATCATTGGCATGATTTTCTCCAAGGGGAGACGCTCGACGAATCCAATCAACAGGCCGGCAATGCTGCTTCTGATCTGCTTCTTACCGATCAGTTTGGTAAACATAGACGTTACAGCTCGCAGCACATTCCACTTCCGCAGCTTGCTCTCGATACTCTGCTTGTTCAGCAATTCGTTCTCCATGGCCGATACCAGGGATTGAACGATACGATCCTTGTTGCGCAGCAGAAGAGAAGTATGCGGAATCGGAATGCCTAGCGGATGGCGGAATAGAGCGGTCACGGCGAACCAATCGGCAATGCCCCCCACTAATCCTGCTTCGAATCCACCTTTTAACAACAACGTGAGCGTATTCTCGGGTAAAAATAAAGTAACGATAAATCCGCAAGCCATTACAGCCAACGATAAACTTGCCAAATATTTGGAATTCATATGTATGGCTCTACCTTCCCGTTAGAAATGATTGTCAGCTTAGATGACAGTTTCATCTATTATACCCGCAATCCGGATTCGAATCATACTGCTTTTCATCCTGTCTAACAACCCGAACATAAAAACAGCCGCCCATCCAGTATGGAATGAGCAGCCGTACATAAGCTTAATCGGGCAAATTACTACCGCGGTTGATTCTTTCTTCTTGAGGCGGATCTTGCTTAACTACCTGCTTCTTCTCTTGCTCATCATCCGCCAGGATGCCGCTTGCCGCTCGTTTGAATTCGCGGATCGTGCTGCCAGCCGCACGCCCCAACTCAGGCAGCTTGCTCGGGCCGAATAGAAGCAAGGCAATCAATATGATCATAATAAATCCGCTAGCACCGATATTCTCTAGCATGAATTAACACTTCCGATCTATGGAATGATTCGATTCTCCCCC
>NZ_JBFUIX010000275.1:0-3169 GCF_056401635.1 Paenibacillus sp. P4_E11
GTACGATCACATTCTTCGCGAACTTTTCCAATTTCTTCTCAAAGTACTCCACATGCGCTGTCCGCTCAGCCAGAATGATTGGTGATCTTCCTTGATCCAAACATTTTAATAAATCGTCAAAAATCAGCTCATTCCTTTTTTCATCTTCTACTAACAATTTATAAATATCTTGTATAGCTAGACTGACCGAGTCTACAGGTATTTGAAAAGATGTATACCTAGGCAATACTTTATGTTCAAATCCTCTTGTAGAAGCTTGGGACTTCGCATCAATTTTTGTTCGAATCGGGCCACACTGCATAATCACAATAGGTTGCTGTCCATCCTGCCGCGTAGGAGTAGCGGTAAGACCAATGACGTATTTGGCATTTGCTTTTTTCAGCACTTGCTCAAAGCTAAATGCGGAAACATGATGACATTCGTCAACAATGATTTGTCCATACTCCGTTAAGTAATCCTTTATCTGACCTTTATTGTTTAAGCTTTGAATGACGGCAATATCAATAATCCCCGTTCGTTTTTCCTTCCCTCCGCCAATAATGCCGATTTCTTTGGTATCGAGATCTAGAAAAGTACTTAATCTTTCCTTCCACTGATCCATCAATTCACGGCGATGCACCATGACTAACGTGTTCACTTTTCTAGAAGCGATAATCGAAGCAGCAACTACCGTCTTTCCAAACGCTGTTGCGGCAGAAAGAATGCCCGTGTCATGAACCAAGATGGATCTAGCCGCAGCGTCCTGCAGAATTGAAAGCTGCCCATTAAAGCTTACGTTTACATCTACTCCCTTGTTTCTCTCATCAGCTATTGATAGTTCCACCCCGTATTTCTCAAACAATCTTGTAACCAATTGCAGACAGCCTCTAGGTAGAGCAATATGATTAGGAAAGTCTTCTGCGCAACCAATAACACGGGGTTTTCCATACGTAGGTAGACGCATCGCTTGAGTTTTATAAAAATCAGGATTTTGAAATGAAGCGATCCGCCTTATCCGATTTATCATCCATACTGATAGGCCATTTTTCTCGATATAGATCATATTAGACAACACGATATGAACCTTCGATGGTAGTGAGCTACTGAGTTGTTCTTCTTCATCAAAATCAATTTTCTGATTTTCCCACGGTCTATCTCTATCTATTTCCTCGTCCCATATCCCAATGTTAAGAAAATTAGAGTTTCGTGTTAACTCATGAACTTTAGCCTCGATTACAGATAAGCTCATTTTCCTTAAACCAGACAAAAAGCTCCACTGATCTTCATATGGTATAAAATTATCGTCAACGAAAACACTATTTCCTTCCTTTCGAGGGCCACCTTGCAATGGTAGAGCTATTAAGTTGCCAAAGCCACCCTTTGGCAGTGTATCTTGATTGGGAAATAGACGATCATAGGAAGCAAGACCCAGCTCATATCTATTTTCCATCGTCTTGGTCAACAGTGCACATCCTAATTTCCGGGCCAAACTCGCATCAACAGGTTGATCAAAAAACAACCAAATATGTCCTCCGTTCCCGGAACGAGAGCGTTCCAGCGCCGTAGGAATTTGGAATTCTGTACATGTACGCATGACAGCAGAAGCATCCTGCTTCCAGTCTTGTTTGTCAAAATCTATGGCTAGAAACCAGCAAGTCTCGTTTGGAAGCATCGGATAGACACCGATAGTACGATTAATCTTGGCATCGAGATGATTCGACATGATCTCATCCGTTATAGGAATAAACTCTCGATGAGAGCAGTCTGAGCATTTGATCTGAGGTTTCTTACATACAAATGTCCATTCATTCCCGCATGCTGGTGAGTATCCTGACTTTCCAGTTTTACTTTCCCACCTATTAGGATACACGTCTTCACGACCACGAAATAGATTTCGAAATATCCCAATCTTCTCGCTCGGAGTTGAATAATTGTGGACAGTACCCTTAACAGGCTCTACCTTAACAACAGGAGGGTGATCAAGACCAGTTATTTTCGTTTCATCTTTTGTACTGCCAGCAAGCTTTTGCTTCAATTGATGATTCTCTTGATTCAATCGTTCTATTTCTTTCAAGGCAAGCTCAAGCTTTCTCTCCAAGTCCTTCATACTACCTCCGGTAAATGAACGTTGGTAAGTTTAGTTTATCATATGAAGAATAGTGACTGAACAAGAAAAAACGCCCATTCACATAGGCATGATTAGAAAGATGTAGCCAGTATCCTTAGATTTCTGTGTGGAGTATAATTATAATTACCAATAATTTTATGGAGCTAGAGTTGAACAGACAAATAAGAAAGAAAATTTCCTATGAGGATGTGATACCGATGCAATGGCAAGAAGTTCGTACTATTTATCCTAATCAATATGTCTTGCTTGAAATTCTTGACTCTCATACTGAAGATAACATTCAGTTCGTCGATGATGTTGCTTTAGTTCGAGCTATACAAGATCCCGACGAAGCAACTAGAGAACTTTTTAAATGCAAAAATAACAACATCGTCTATCATACCGGGCAAGAGAAAATAACCATCGAGCTTAGAAATAGTCCACTATACAGGAGTAGATGAAATGCAGATTGAATATGATCACGATTTACTCCAAACATCCATAACCATTCATTACAAAGGGCGCTCCTTGACAATCAACAATTTAGTGATTGATACTGGCGCGGCGCATTCATTGTTATGTTCTGATATCGTATCTGAAATCGGCATTAAATTCGAAAACGGTGATAAACTGCTAAGGAGCTTTGGGATCGGAGGAGACGAATACACTTTTCAAAAACACGTTGATCAAGTCCAAATAGGCGACTTTATCATGAAAGGCATCTCTATTGATTTTGGTGTTTTTCATAAAGACATTAATTACATTAATGGCCTCATCGGACTAGATATCCTCAAAAGTGGTAACATGGTCATCGACCTTCATCGGATGGAAATGTATCCGGCAAACCTGCCAACGTCCTAGACATAGGTCGCACAGCTGTTGCAATTCCGAACACACCTCGCCTATGCCCATCTACCACTTTAACTACGATAATACCAAGTGATCAATATGCTGCTTGACCTCCATCCAGTTGGATGCACGATATACGTGGGCATTCGTTACGGACTTATTATATGGTGATTTGGGCGATATAAAACAGGGTTATCTCGTAAGCCGTATACTCTACAGCTTGCGGGATAACCC
>NZ_JBFUIX010000276.1:0-3165 GCF_056401635.1 Paenibacillus sp. P4_E11
GTATCCAATACACCCTATTTGATCGTGAATAATATTTATCACGGTCGAGTTGTGAAAAATCCAAACTTGGAAATCACTTGTATTAAGCCGGGAGATTCCATCGCATCAGGTAATTGTATCTCTGGACGATTGGTCAATATTCCACTGCCGTTGGCAGCTCCCAATCCGTACACAGTAGATGTCATTATTAATGAAAGTAATACAAACCAATTGATCCCTAACCCAGCAGACAATACGTTTTATGTTCAGGTAGGCAACTTCCGTGAAGGTAAAAACACGATTAAGTTCAATGTGAAGAGAAATGGACAAATCGTAACATCCAGTGAGTACGAGTTATTCGTATTTAGTACGGATGCTCCAGAGTTCCTTTCCATTAAACCGGTCGACCCGGGAGATGTGAAGAAATATATTCTAGGCAAACAAGCGGAAACTTACTCGACGAACGAAACGTCTGTAGCATTTTCCGGACAGTTTGCTAATGCTAGCGAGATTAAGCTTACGGTTCGAACCAAGGACGAGAATGGAGTTCCAGTGGTGAAATACGACCGGAGGTTTAACAACTTCTCTGCAGTCGAACCAGCAAGCGCCAACCCGAATTATTTCAGACTACTCAATAGCCCGTCGGCCGGACAGTTTGAGACCAACCCCATAACGTTGGCCGCCAAGGGAGAAACGATTTTCGAATTCTCGATTACGAACGCATCTGGCATCTCTGTAACTCGTAGCATCACGATTAGCCGTGAGCCACTGCCGTTCGTTATTAAGTACCYGGCTCTCATTAAGAACGAGAAGGGCGAACTCCAGGCCAATATTAATAGCAATTATGTAGAAGTCGAGATGGAGGCAGAGGGCGCAGATAGCGTAGTTTTCGGTAAAGACTTTGCTGTGCAGCGTGAAGTTACAGATGAGAACAACGTGAAGCGGAAACGATTCTTTTACGAAATTGATAACCTCAAGGCTGGCAAGAACAACATCAAATTCACAGTCAACCGGGGCACTCAAAAATCCAATGGAACGATCGTGCTTTACAATGTAGATACACCAATTGAGGGAGCTCAATACAAAACAGCTCTTAAATCCTCAATCGATGCATTTGATGGCAAGGTGAAATTGGTGTTTCCGAAAGGGACGAATTTCAGCCGTAATGAACCTAGTGCCGTTAATCAATTCCTAACAGCTGACCGTAAAATTTTGTTCGGAATTGCCAACCAGACAGATGGCCGGGTTGATAAGGTTAAGCATCCGACACCTTCTGACGGACAACAGACGGGGAACCGTAACCCTTATATCAGTACAGTAACAGGTCAGCAGGTCTTGAGTGAACCTACTGGTAAGTTCCGGCCTGCAGGACCTTTAATCTGGATTGATGCAGGAAGCATTCGCAAGAACGAGACGGACATGAACAAAGCCTTAAGCGGTAGCGGGCGGTTACCGTACGATAATGAAGCCTTCTATGCACGAAGCAAGGAAGATCAAGTCATTCCGACCGACAGAGGGACATTGACGCTGAAGTATGATTCGATTATCCGGGATGATGCATGGAAGTATATCTCCGTCTATCATTTCGATATATATGAAGACTACACAGGAACGACACAATGGCGATGGAGAAATCTTGGCGGAGTCGTCAATACGGGGAACAACACGATTACAGTCCCGTTTGATAACTTCGGTTACTATCAGATTATGTATATGGGCAACAGCTTCGACGATGTGACTGGACATCCGTGGGCAAGAAATGAACTGGATACCCTTTATTCCAAAGGAATAATGTTGAATAAAGAGGCGTCAGCTTTCGTTCCGAATGATGCCATTTCTCGTGGAGAATTTGCCACCATGCTGGTCAAAATCTTTGATATTCCGCTTCAATACAGCGAGATTGCTACGTTCACCGATGTGCCGCGGGTCAATATATTGACCAGGCTTTATGACTACAAGTACATTGAGACGGCTGCAAAGGCTGGTATTGTGCGAGGAGCAGCCTTAGGCAGATTCCTGCCGGACAGCGCTGTTACGCGTCAAGATGCAGCTGTTATGATCGCCCGAGCTGCTGAATTGAAGCTGGCTTCTGACTCTACATTAGACAAGGTGCTTGCTGGTCTGCAGAAGACCTTCACTGACGGAGAGCAAATCGATATTTACGCCAGAACTGCCGTAGAGGCTGTTACAAAAGCTGGTTTAATCGAAGGTAAAGAGAATGTACTGCAGCAAGGTCAGAAGAAAGCTAGCGTTCGTTTTGACCCACTTAACACGTTTACACGGGCAGAAGCAGCGGTAGTGGCCATGCGCGTGTTGCAGCAGCAGAAGAAAGTACCTAAATGATGGTAGGGAGCTGTCGGCTGTAGGGTCGGCAGCTCCTTCTTCCATCAGACTTTCCTGCTGGAAAATACTTAGTAATGACGAACATGATAGATGGTTGTATACTAAGCTCGTAGCCCAAACTACAACAAAACTGTATAGCACATAGATCAACCTATCGTGAGAGCTTAATGCGCACGGCATACATAATGAAAAAAGTTTTTTTGCATGTCGCGCAACTTTTTTCTGCCCCCTGCGTTTAATTAAGTGAAATGAACGACATCACGGAAGATAGAGAAGAGTCTTGGGTAATTTTCACAAATATCTCTTTACGCTAGATATTCACCATTGTATAATGTTATAGTGGTGTCTGTGTCTCTAGTTTTCTATCTAATTTTGTTTACTAGTTTCTGTGACATCAAGTTACAGACTTTTTATAGTAAATAACGCTCAACTCTGGGAAGGGGGTGAAATAGCCGATGAGTGAATCGAGCTTGAATTTAGAACCAAACTCTAAAACATTGAAGGTAAATCGAGGAGGAGAAAAAAAGGTTATGAAGAAAAGTTTATCCGTTCTAGTAGCAGGTGCAATGGTTACTTCCATGTTCGCTTCCGTAGCGTTCGCAGCTGACGCACCATTGACAACACAACAAAAGTTAGACGCCCTTATCGCAGCTGGTATTTTTGATAAAGATGGAACAGGTACTGGTTCCGAGCTTGAAGCTAACATGTCCCGTGAGCAATTGGCTAAGATTCTTGCTAAATTGCTGAGCTTGAAAGACGTAACAGGAACTAGCTACACAGACGTTGCAGCTGACCGTTGGTCCGCAAGCTTCATCCAAGCAGTATCCAAGGCTACACCAATGC
>NZ_JBFUIX010000277.1:0-3163 GCF_056401635.1 Paenibacillus sp. P4_E11
TAATGATTCACAATTATTCAGAAGTAAAGTATGAGATACCAACAGCAATTATTTTTGGCAGGATGAAGCAGTAAGATTACGCGCAATACAACTAGAAGATTGGGAGAATCACTATTTCAACCGTTTTGATACTCCTGCACGGCGCCTTTTAGAGTGTGCGGTTGAATTGCCGCCTACAATTACGGAGGCAAAATCATTTGCAGAAAAATTTTCTGACTTCTCATCGAATCGTCTCATGTTTACTATTGAAAACTTGAACGGTCAAAATGTCGGCGGGATCATCCTAAACAGAATCGACGAAAGAAACGGTACGTTTAGCATCGGCATTCAAATCGACAGAGACCACCGAGGGAAGGGTTACGGCACAAGAGCCGTAAACATACTTTTGAAGTACGCTTTCTTCGAGCGTAGACTAAATAGTTCAATGATTACGTACTTGAAGGAAACGAAGCTTCCGCTGCAATGATGAGAAAAGTTGGATGCGTTAAAGAGGGGGTTCGTCGCCAAGTCTACTATACTAATGGACGATATTTTGATTCCATCTTGTTTGGGCTGACCAAGGATGAATATGTTGAGCATCTCTCAAAGATCAATTAACTGAATTTCGCTGGAGAATAAGGAGCTGCCGAGATGGACCAGAGAATCGAGAGGATTCGGGATGAGGAAAGGCAATACCATGAAGCTTGCTACGAGCAATACAGCTTATTCGAGCAAGGGACCTGGCTGCACAAACCCGTTAAGACGGTGATGGATACGTTGGCTTACTTCGATACGCCGAACACTCTGCACGTACTTGATCTGGGCTGCGGAGTAGGCCGTAACAGCATCCCGATTGCAGAAACGTTGAGCACCCGCGGCGGTAGCGTCGTATGCGTCGACTTGATCGAGTCCGCCCTTACCAAGTTAATGAGCTACAGCCGCGAACACAGAGTCAGTGATTACATACAACCGGTCTTGTCCGACATTGGGAAGTTCGACATTGTAGAGCAGGCGTTCGATTATATCGTGGCCGTATCCGCGCTGGAGCATGTGGAGTCGCAGTCTCAATTGACCGATGTGGTGAGTCGGATGGTGCGCGGGACGAAAGCAGGCGGGATCAACTGTATCATTATCAATTCCAATATCGAAGAGATCGACCAATTGACAGAAGCTTCGCTCGAACCGATGATAGAGTTGAACCTGACAACCGAGCAGATGAAGCAATTGCTCACGGTCGCCTATACAGGCTGGGAGGTTGTCTACACGACCGTAAAGCCGCTGGAGTTCCATATTGAGCGACAGGGGCGAGCGATCACGCTTAAGTCGGATTGCATCACCTATGTAGTTCGACGCTAGAAAGCTTGCCAGCAGGAGGATGTGACTTACGATGAAGGATGATGTAATTGCTTCTCTGCTGGAGATCGCGGAGTTGAAGGTGCTGCAGTTCGATATCCATCGACTCCGCGCGATGAACTACCGGAACCGTACATTCGAGAAGTTCTACATGATGACGTATGTGAAGAAAGGCTCGGCCAAGCTTCGTGTTCAGGACCAGGTCTATGTCATCCCACCGGGCAGCGTCATTTTCATCCCTACTTTTCTGGAGCATGACCAGTACAAAGACAGTGATGAAGAAACTGAATTTCTCTGGTGGCATTTCACGTACAAGATTCATAATCTCGTGGATGTGTTGCCGTTTCTACAAATCCCTTACATTTATCCTCTGAAAGATTACCAGAAATTCGAAGCTGTCTTCGATGAATTCATGCTCTCCACGTCAAAGGGAAGCTCCCTACCGAGCGTCATTCTGCATAAAGCCAAATCACTGGAATTGCTATATTTGTTGCTGGACAATGCCCTCGGAAGCGCAGATATGGCGGAGACAAGGCAGCCGTCTCACAGCTTCTTATCGGTCCTGCTGAAGATTGTAACGCAGCCTGAAGCGGCCCTTTCGCTAGCGGATATAGCCGAAGGCTTGCACATGAATCCAACCTATGTCAGCAACCACTTCAAGGAAATGTTCGGCAAGTCACCCATCATGCTGCATCGGGAAATCAAGATCGCCAAAGCGAAATCGCTTCTGGAGATGCGGGAACTGAACATTACCGAAATTAGCCGGATGCTCGGGTTTAACGATATCCAGACCTTCTCCCGCCTATTCAAGAAATACACGGGGATTTCCCCAGGCCAATACAAGGGATTATTCGACCTGTAAAAGTGTTAAACTTCAACAAAGTCATGCTCTGTTGTTCACCTGTCCGCTCCCTATACAATAGCCTCAAGGGTATAATCTAGCCCATCGAGGAGGGTTAATGTGGACACATTGAACATCGTTTTCACAGAGAAGGAAAAGGTAGAGCTCCGCAAGGAATCATTCGACGCTACGCTCAAGCCTACGGAGATTTTATGCGCCGCCGCATGCTCGCTTATTAGTACAGGAACAGAGCTGCAATGCCTTAGAGGCGTATTCGACGCAGATACGAACTGGTCCAGCTGGGTGAAGTATCCGTTCCATCCTGGCTACTCCATGGTGGCGGAAGTGCTTGATGTGGGACAAGAAGTGAAGGGCATCCATAAGGGTGACCGTGTGTTCGTCGAGAATTCACACGCCCAATATTTCAAGGCAGAGGCCAAGCATGCATACCTGCTTCCGCAAGGGGTCAGCAATGAGCAAGGCGCGTGGACGAATCTGTCGAAGACCACGCAGCTTGGCGTGAGAAGAGCAGAGCTGCAGCTCGGGGAAACGGTTGGAGTGATCGGACTTGGGCTGTTGGGACAGTTGGTTACGCAATTCGTGTATTTGTCCGGAGCCCAAGAGGTGTTCGCCATCGACCCTGCAGAGAGTCGACTGCAGCTGGTCAAGGAGCAGCCTGGTATTCATCGGCTGGCCATGGACGTGGGCCAAGCACATGAAGCCATTCAGAAAGTTACCCATGGCAAGATGCTGGATGTCGTCTTCGACATTACCGGTCATCCGGCTGTCTTAGCCCAAGCCACGAAGCTGGTTAAGCCGTTAGGACGCGTGATTCTGCTCGGGGATACAGCGACTCCTTCTCTGCAGGGCATAGGGCGTAACGTCGTATCGAATTCGGTATCCATTCTGGGTATTCATGCCCTTATGAATTATAAGGCCTGGAATCATCCCGATATGGCAGCGTTGTTCTGGAGCTATATAACCCAAGGT
>NZ_JBFUIX010000278.1:0-3141 GCF_056401635.1 Paenibacillus sp. P4_E11
ACATTCAGGCACAATATGGTCAATGAGATTACAGCCAAACCTACGCAGTAAAACACTTTCATGAATTGTACACGCGTACTTCCTGAAGCTATTGCAAGTGCAAATAGCTGCTTGAAGCCAACAATTGAGAATAAGGCAACAAAGAAATAGGTTGGCCCTGATATCGCAGCAATCGTAGTGTCATTGAGTTCGAAGAAAATTCCGAGGATAATCCATACGATAGTCAACGGGATGGTTATGAACAGTAGTAATAGTTTTCCAAAATACCAATATACATCCTCAAAGACTAGCCGAAATACACCCTTCCATGAACTCATATAATCACCTCCGTATCCTCTGTAATATTCAGCAAGTAATCCTGTAAATCCACTTTTTCAATCGACAATCCAAGGTTATGAGCTTGTTCCTTCCACTGCTTCGTGTATGGAACATCAAGCATGACTCTGATTTTTGACCCGAGTGTAGTTTGCTCTAGCACCCTATGACCGTTGATGACGCTCATTATCGTGTTCTTTTCTCCGGCAAGCCATATTCCTTGCTCGCGAAGGTCTTCAATCGGTTGATGTAGCAACAGCTTACCATTGTGCATAACAATCAGTGCATCACATAGTGGTTGGACTTCTTCGATATGATGAGTGGAAATCAGAATGAGACGAGGCATTTCCTCATGGCTTTCTCTTAATGCTTGATACATTTGTTTCCGCACTGCGGCATCCAAACCATTCGTCGGCTCGTCAAGTATCGTCACACTCGCATGGCTTGATAGTCCAATAATAAACTGGAGCGCGGACTTCATCCCTTTTGACAGCTTGGATATTTTCTTGTTTTCATCCAGTTTGAAGGCTTTAACTAGTCTGTCTGCCGTAGATTGATCCCAATTGGCGTTGAAGTACCTCCCGAACCGAAGCGCGTCATGCACGCTCCAAATCGTACTGAACGGATGATCCTCTTGCATATAGCATATATTCTGTATAATTGCAGAATTGCCGTATGGTGCTGAACCATTAATTTCAATAGCTCCACGATCAGGCCGTTGATGACCAGCAAGAAGCCTCATCAGCGTTGTTTTGCCTGCACCGTTACGCCCCCATAATCCCGCGATCACCGGCTCATTCTCTTCGAATGAGATACCTCGCAGAACTGAAACTTTATCATATGAATAGGTTACCTCGTTTACACGAATCATCCATTCTCCTCCTCGATCAATTGAACAACTTCTTGCATACTTAAACCAATTTTTTTCGCTTCTTCTAATAATGGCAAAATATATTCTTCACGATATTGCTTCTGCCGTTCCTTTAACAATTGTAGCTTTGCTCCATTCTCTACAAACATGCCGATGCCGCGTTGTTTATAAATAATCCCTTTATCCGCCAATTCTTGAAGGCCTCTGCGGACAGTTGCCCGATTAATGTTATAGAAGCGCGACAATTCATTCTCGGATGGTACTTGTTCCCCCTCCTTCAGTTGTCCTTCTACAATCTCATCCATAATCATTTGGGCAATCTGCTGAAAGATCGGCTGAGATTCATCCAATGTCGTCTTCATCAATAACCGCCTTTCYGATCTAACAATCGAACACTGTATGGTTGGTTACACATGTATACAACTATACATGTTAGGTAAAATTTTGTAAATAGATTTTTATTTATGCGTGTCCATTGCAAGACCCGACCCTTCGTTGCTACTTCAACTAGCTGTTTTACTTTCTGAAGATGCCCATTCGATGAAGCAGGTCGCAGAGGTTAGACGCATCCCAGCAATCCTGTAAAAGCAAGAAAGCCGACCTAAAGGTCGACTTTCTTACTTCTATGTTGCTATTGGTAGTAGTAAAACAGGTAATGGTGTACTCCTAGCTGAGCTAAGCCCCCTGTTACCCATAAGCAATACAATTGAGCGATACTGTCACATCTCATCTTTTCTTTCAGAACCATCAATTTTGAGCATTCCACATGTGTCGTATACACGAACCTATAAATGTATCCCATCTGCCATACAAAAAACCGTCCTACAGCTGGGAACACCATCTGCAGGACGGTTTGAACGTTGTCATTGGATTAGTCTAACAACTTGGAAATGACTTGTGCACTTTCGGCTCGGGTCAACTTCTCTTTTGGAGCGAATTGATTAGATTCACGTCCATTAATCAAGCCCAGTTCTTGTGCTTTGCTTACTTCTGCTTGTGCCCAATCGCTAATTTGCGTTTGGTCACTAAAGGAACCCTTATTTGTGGTTGAAGCTTTTTTGCCCTTCAGATATTCGTAAGCGCGAATCGACATAACGGCCATTTCTTCGCGTGTGATGGTATCGTTAGGCGCAAATGTATCTTCACTTCGTCCAAAGACAATTCCCGCTTCACTCACTGCGGCGATAACCTCCGCATACCATTGTGAGGACTCTACATCATTGAAATTCGAGCTTTTTACGGCTTTCAGCTCTAAGGCGCGTGCAATCAATGCTGCAAATTCCGCCCTTGTGACGTTTCTTTGCGGGGCATAATGATTGTCGGTGATGCCTTCAATAATATGTTTGGCCGCCATTTTCTTAATGACAGGACTCGCCCAGAAATTCGTGTCTACATCCGAAAAGGTTTTGTCATATTCTAACACTGCATATTGGCTGAAATGATACACCTTAACGGTCATAACGCCATTAACTAATTTGCCACCCACATACTGAATGGTTCCGTCCGCTGCGATATAATACACACCTAACAAGTCAGGATTCGCATTCGGACTTACATGGAAGGTGAGCGTTAACGGCTCTTTAAAGGTTGTTACCGGTAAGACTGAACCGTCTTTGGTAACTACATTCAACTTAAAGTCGTACACATCGCTCGCAGGATTCAATTGAACTGAAGTATGGTTTGGAGAATTTTGAATTAGATTGGTAACAGCCTCTTTTGGTACAATGGCAGCTGAAAAATTAATTTGTGCGTCAACGGCCTGCTCTCCAGTAACAACCCCTTGAATACTCTTCAACTGGTCCTTGGAAAATTCGATGGTCATATTCTTCTGGACAATTCGTAATTGATTGGACCCCAAGATGTCGGATACATGGGTTGGAAGTATGACGGAATCCATATTGTCCGCCACGACTACAGTTACAATACCCGCTTTTACATCTTTTAGAGCTTCCTCA
>NZ_JBFUIX010000279.1:0-3122 GCF_056401635.1 Paenibacillus sp. P4_E11
ATTTATAAGAGCGCGAATTTATAAGAGCGCGACCGACTATCGGATTCTTGAGCACAACCTCAAAGTTGACGAGAGAGAAGCCCTTCGGCAAAATATCATAGCCATGCAGCAATCTGACTTGGTCGGGATGCGAGAAAGCTCTGGCAAATATGTTGATGATCGGCACGAACATCGTCAGGGTCATGATGGTCAGAATAATGCCGATCATCAATTTGGAGACTGTAAATTTTCCTCCTACCATGATGTCACCTCCTTTCCTCACCATGCGCCTTTTGAAGTCAGTTTTTTGGAAATAAAATGAGTGGACAGCACCAGCACGACACCAATTACGCTTTTAAACAAATTGGCAGCTGTAGCAAATGAATATTGGCCGTTCAGCAGCCCCACCCGGTATACGTAAGTATCAATGATGTCGACACTGCTGTTGACCGAAGTGTTGGTGAAGTTCAGCACCTGATCGAGTCCGGCATTCATAATAAAACCAACATTCAGAATGAAGATGGTCACCATCGGCACATACAAATGAGGCAATACCACTTTCGTGACAATATGCCATCGATTCGCACCGTCGATATAAGCTGCTTCATACAAGCTTGGACTGATGGCAAGAATCGCTACAAGATAGAGAATCGAATCCCAGCCTACACTGCGCCATGCTTCGCTGGCAACAAGCACCCACCGAATGGAATCTTTATCGGTCAAGAAGTCATGCGTCGGGAATCCAAACAACTTGAATAATTCATTAATAGCTCCCGTAGACGGTGACAGGAATTCAAACCAGATGCCCGCAATAACGACCCATGAAAGGAAGTGCGGCAAATAGGAAATGATCTGTACCGCTTTGCGAAACTTCCCATTCCTGAACTCGTTGAGCATCAGTGCAAAGATGATCGGAATGGGAAATATGAGGAACATCTTCATCGCGCTAATAATTAACGTATTGGCGAACACATTTGAAAAAACAGGAGTGCTGAACAAATCCTTAAAGTATTTGAACCCGACAAAGATGTTATCGCCCAAGATGCGATATTCGTAGAAAGCCAGCTTCATCCCGATAATCGGCCAAACATGAAGGACAAAGAAATAGATTATCGCGGGGAGCAACATCAGATACAGCACTTTATCATTCCAAATTCTTTTTGCTATGGAGTTAGCACCCATGGCCACTTAACCCCTTTCTGCTTAAATGTCGATCACCAGTTCCATCAGGGGTGCATGCTGTTGCGCGCCATATACATCCCGGTCGAAGAAAGTACCTGATGAGACCTTGCGGGCGAATGTAATCTTGAATCCGAGCGCCTGATCAAAAAAGACGATATGCATAATGTTCTCTGGCGTAATATTATAAAGCTGAGATACCCGTTCCTTGTTAATMATTCCGGAGTCCTTGATTTTGTAGTAGATCTTCGGGTCGGTGAATAGAGCATCCACCGTGATTTCGAAAGGTCCGCTGTTCTTGCTTCTGAGTACTGCCGCTGCGTCGAATAGTTTCATAGCTGCTGCACCTCGATATATTCGATAGGGAACATTTCCGAGCCGTCTGCAACTTGCATCAAGTGATAGACCGAAAACTCGTATACCGGGCCGAAAGGCACATCGCTTGGTGCAAAAGGAAAAGCCAGATTGCCCGCTGTAGATTTTCTTCCCTCATAGCCATAATGCAAGAAGGTGGATCTCACTGAGCCGCAGATCGTATTCGCAAGCTCCTGGTTTTTGGCGATCACTTCGAACACAATCCCTAGCTCATGCCCAGGCTTCTTCTGCGGTTCCAGCTCACCCATCACACCGTTGAAACCATAATTAATGAAATTAATTTGGAAATCCTCTTGCGAAACCTCACTGTATTGCTCGCAAACCTGCTGTTTGACCTCAGCTTCAACCTGTTCAATCTGTGCAATGAGCAGCGGATCCCTGACACCAGCGATCACAAATGTACGATAGGCAACTTTCATGGCGCCTTCCAGTTTAATTTTGTAGACCGGAGTTTCTGTGATCTTACTGCCTTTGACTTCTACGCTGCCATCCCCTAGTTCGGTAAAGGTACAATGCTCCAGGTCTAACACGGTGCCCGGACCATGCAAGATGTAAGGATGATCCTTCTCATAAAAAGTATGGGCTGCAACGGAAACGGCCGTGCATTTTCGTTTATCATTTAGCGGCTTGACGATAAAAGAATCCCTCTTCAGAATGCCAAGCATACAGTCCTTCGTTGTTCCCGGATCGGCACTAAGTGCTGCACATTCCAATATTTTACCCAGGTGGTACGCCAGTGCTGCGTCAAATCCATGATGCATGGCGACAGCGGCGAATGGTGACGGGTCATAAGCTCTTCCACAAATGATAATATCCGCTTCCGCTTCGAGTGCCTTCATGATCGGTTCATGTCCCATTTGTGCGACGATGCTGTTGGTTGCTTCCAGCCGGTCTTTCGTTAACGGTTTAACCGCTAAGCCCAAAGGTTCACATGTCCCCTCATCCAGTTTGGCTTCTACCACATCGTGAGGAATGTCCGCCCATATGATAGCGATCTTCAGATGATGAAGCTTATGTTCCTGCACAATCTCCATGATGATTGACTGGGTCCACTCCACATGAACCTTGGCGCCGCTTCCCCCGGCCGAACCAATGATGATCGGGATCTTGGCTTTGACCCCTGCTGTAATCATGTACTCCAAATCCTTCTTGCAGGCCATCTTACTAACAATCGCCGTACCCGCGCCTAATTTATGAGGTCCGGCATCGGTAGAGCCTGCGTCCACCACAATGGCATCCGGATTGCATTCCATGCCTTTTATAAAAGAGTCCTCGGGAAACCCGTAGCCCAACATCCCGCAAGGCGCTAAAATTGTAAATTGTTCCTGTACCATGGAAACCTCCGTCATCACATATACATTTTGATTGTTTCTTTATCCGGCAATGAAGGTTGGGCGCCTTCTCTGCTAACGGTAATTCCTGCAGCAATACTGGCAAATTGAATAGCATTAGCAATATCCTTGCCTTCAGACAAAGCCACAGCCAACCCGCTGATAAAAGAATCTCCCGCACCCGTCGTATCCACAGCCTTGAACGAAGCTGCCGAAAAATATTGTTTGGTGTTGGGATTGACCAGCAAACAGCCTTTC
>NZ_JBFUIX010000280.1:0-3120 GCF_056401635.1 Paenibacillus sp. P4_E11
GATCAGAGGACTGCTTCCCAAGAGAAAGCTGCAAGTCAGTCATTACGATGACCGGCACTTGGTATTGTTCCGCAACGTTGAATGCCTCTATCATATCGTAGAAGCATTCTTCAATTGTACTAGGTGCAATTACGACCTTAGGAATTTCACCATGTGTACCATAGATCATAGCGTTCAAATCACTTTGTTCTTGCTTCGTTGGCAATCCTGTAGATGGTCCTCCACGCTGTGTGTCAATAATGACAACTGGAGTTTCAGTTATTCCAGACAAGCCAATCGCTTCCATCATCAGAGATAGACCAGGGCCAGCAGAAGCGGTCAATGTACGTACACCGCCATAGTTAGCGCCGATTGCCATCGTGACAGCTGCAATCTCGTCTTCGGTCTGAATAACGGTTCCACCGAATTTAGGAAGTCTCTTAATCAAATATTCCATAATCTCGGAAGCTGGAGTGATCGGGTAAGCTGGCATGAAGCGACAGCCTGCGGCGATCGCACCAAGCCCAATTGCATCGTTACCGATCATGAACAACTTCTGTTCCCCGTCTGCAGGGGCCAATTCGAAATCTTTCAAAGGTCCGCCAGCAAGATCCAAGACGAAGTTAGCGCCTTTGGCAACGGCATCTACGTTCTTCTCGACAACAGCTGGACCCTTCCGTCCGAACTCTTCTTCTACTGCTTTATTGAAAACTTCCAGTGGCAGGCCAAGCAATGCCCACGATGCACCAGAAGCAACCATGTTCTTCATTAAGGAAGTTCCCAATTCTTCTGCGATCGCTGTGATCGGTACTGGGAACAATCGAGCGTCGACACCTTCCGGTATTGTCGGGTTAAACTTCGCGTCAGCTACGACAACGCCGCCTGGACGAAGTTCATGCACATTCAAATCAATACTTTCTTGGTCAAACGCTACCAGAATATCCAAGTCGTCGGAAATGGCTCGCATAGGCTTGGTGCTGATGCGGATTTTATTATTCGTATGTCCGCCCTTGATTCTCGATGAGAAATGACGGTATCCGTACAAATAATACCCTAAGCGGTTAAGCGCGGTCGAAAAAATCCGGTCCGTACTTTCCACACCTTCCCCTTGTTGTCCGCCGATCTTCCATGACAATTGACTAATCACAAATTCCACTCCTTTAAACTGAGTCCTGAACGACATTCTTGAGGCGTCACAAAATCTTAACATTCTTATATCATCCAAATTTTATGACTTCAACCGTCAAAAAGCAAGGATATTCGCCCCTATGGAAACATAGTTATTTTCGATTGAATCCATATCAATTTTAGATTGATTTATTTTATAGTATTCTCATTTCGTTTTCAATTGCCCTGATCCGGTTATTCTGTCAACTCCCGCTCCAGGAACTCGTACCAATTACGATACATAAATCGTTCCACTTGTGATGGTGTATATCGTTTCAGCAGTGCATTCATCAGGTTATCGAAACAGCCCGAATGTTCCAATCCAGGAACCCAACTACCTATCCCATCAAAATCAGAGCCAAGCCCTATATGCAATGCTCCGCCTAACTCACACATCCGTTCCACATGTAGGATGAAGTGATCGATTGTAACTGGAGTGCCTTCCATTAAAAAGGGAGGATAGAAATTCAATCCCATCATCCCCCGGCCACGAATCATGTGTTCAATCTGGTCGTCCTTCAAATTGCGAGGGTGACTACATACACTGAATGCATTCGAGTGCGATGCAAGAAAGGGTCGCTCCGTTAGCTCGGCTAACTCCCAAAAAGCCCGTTCGCATAAATGAGAGGCATCTACCAGTATACCCAGTCTATTGCATTCTTTAACAAGCTTTCTTCCTTTCAATGTAAATCCGCCCTGACGAGGCTCCAACACCCCATCTGCGGCCCAGTTCGCGTAATTCCATGTGATACCCAACGAACGAACTCCAAGCTTGTACAACGTGTTCAAACGGCCCACATTGCCCGCGAGTGCGTCAGCTCCTTCCAGAGTCAGTAATGTGCCAATCCGACCTTCCGCAGCGAATCTGGCGAGATCTCCACGGGTTCGAACGAGACCTATCTCTGCATACTTGGCGATATGCGTATCATACCGATCGATGCATCGCAATACTTCATTGAAATCCGCGCTCCCCTGCTGGTCTGGTAACCAGATCGCCATCCATTGCATCATCACATTCGACTTCTGTAGTCTCGGCAATGTTACTTCCAATCCAGATGTATCATCTGCGAAATCCAATCCCGGGTTAAGTAGCAACTTACTCAATACATCGCAATGCGCATCGATTACATGCATCCTAAGCACCTCCAAGATAGTAGCAGAGCCCATGTAAGTTCGCCCCAGACAAAATAACCCCAGACAAAAGAAAAACGTCTTCACGACGTCTTTTCCATTCTATATATGAAACGCAATACGCGCTTACCGCCTAAGCATGTGGAAATCAATCGTCATCCCTGACCCTATATGTACGGAACGGACTTGAAGTGCGATTCGCTCAGCGGGGCTCGACAATAAGTTTGATCGCCGTCCGATCTTCGCCATCAATAACGATGTCGGTAAAGGCCGGGATGCAGATCAAGTCCACTCCGCTTGGTGCGACGAATCCTCTAGCAATCGCTACCGCTTTAATGGCCTGGTTAAGCGCTCCGGCGCCGATTGCCTGAAGTTCGGCCCCCCCGCGTTCACGCAGTACGCCCGCTAACGCCCCTGCAACGGAGTTGGGGTTTGATTTTGCTGAAACTTTTAATACATCCATGAAATTGTACCTCCTCGGGAATGTTGGATTGATTCCACTACTAACTCTATTCGGGTTAGTTGGAATTCATTCCTTATGTCCCAGGAGGTTCATCTATGAGCTACTCCCACACCATTTCTGTCTCGAATCGACGAACCAGCTCAATCTTCTTCGAGAGCCCTGTCTCTTCATCCATATCAATCAGAACAGCGTGGAATTGCCACTTGCCTTCATCTGCCGTGAAGCGAACAGGTAGTCCTGTCTTGAATTTCTGCAGCACAGCCTGACGTTCCATCCCCAGAATACCGTCTCGTCCTCCGACCATCCCAACATCGGTCACATAAGCTGTTCCCTGAGGCATGATTCGCTCGTCATGGGTTTGCACATGCGTATGTGTACCT
>NZ_JBFUIX010000281.1:0-3109 GCF_056401635.1 Paenibacillus sp. P4_E11
TTCCGCACGTTTAACTGATTCGATGTAAGGCAAGTTAGGATCGACATAGTTAAACGTAAACGTACTTGGAGGAAGATTGTCGTTGGAAGAGTTAAAGAACCGGAACTCTACGACTTGCACTTTATCGGTTGGGATATCCAGCTTCGCCGAAAAGTCGAATACTTTATATCTACCCGGCTTCGACCAGGAAGCTACTTCATTCAGTGATGTAGCGGCAGCACTAATATTGAACGGAAAGGGATTACCGATTGGCGTATCGTTATACAACAGAGTAACCGTATATGCACCATTGGATAGCCCACCCGGCTTAACAAAATGAGCGCGTCTCCCTGCATCAATGGCCGATGCTGCTTGATCCACAAATTGAGTTGGGTTGTCGTTAGGTGCGAAGCGAAGCTTCAGCAGATTCAAATTCCTGCCTAAGTTCATCCCTGTAACGATTACTTCCCCTCCTATTTCAGTTAAACCAGAAACGGCAGGATCAACTACAACCAAAGGGTATTGACCAAGAACTTCCCCATTGTACAAGGCCTTTATTAAATAAGTGCCAGCAAGGAGACCAGGTATGGAGCCGAAGTTCGCCGTCGCTTGTGTACCCCCAGTATTGACTGCCAATACATTAGCGTTGCGTGGGTTCGTTCCATCCTCGTTCATAACAACAAGTGCGAGCTTGGATTTATCTGCCAGCCCTAATCCATTTATCGTAATCGTAGAACTATTCACTTCAGAAGGCAGCAGTTGCGGAATGGATATTCCTGTTATTGCCGCTGTTCCGACTGACGGTGCGGAATAGACCGTTTCTGTTACCGAATTCGGTTTTGTGTACGGATAGTTGCTTGCATTTGACCCATCCGGATAATGCAATTGCTTATTGAACTCCAGCTTGTAATTTACGCCTGCCTGCAGATCGGATTGATTCGGCACTGCAAATAAAATGCTAGTATCCTTTACATCCACTACGGTTAAGTTGACAGCAGGTGCACTCCCAAGTTGTGGCACCAATCGGGCTGAAGTATAATCAGCGATACTGCTTCCCAAGTTGACGCCAGTGAAATATAAGGAAGTCGGATTAACTCCAGTAAACCCTGGAATCGAACTGGCATTGTTTAATGCAATCGGTCCATTCACTAATACATCTGGAACGGCAGGATCTTTCTTGCCGATTGTAAAGGCACGCTCCGTAATCGTAACTCCGTTGTACGTGATTTTATATTTGTACAAGCCATCAGCCTGTATGATCGGAAATTTAAATGATACGTTGCCACCACCTGCGTCAGCACCTATAACAGAAGCAACGGAACGGTTCTGCGTATCTGTGATTTGCAATCCGAACTCAGTTGCGGTTCCGGAAGAAAACGTGAAGACACGATCATCTGGATTGAGCGCTGGAGTAGCAGGCATACTTCCTGCCTTTGCTAAATCCGTGCCAGGGTCAGGTACGCCAAATGCACTAACAGTAGGCAAAGTAATACTTCCTGTCGGAATACTGACTCCAAGGGAATAAGAGGTGTCATGAATCGTTCTAGTCCCTTCTTTGACTTCTAACAAGTAGGGGCTATTCCCGCTTGTTAGCGATACGCCTGCCCCGGAAGGAATTCGATATACCGCTACGGTCCTAGCAGTGTTGACCGCGATTGGCACAGCATCTGTGATGGCCGCCACACCATCTTTTCCTGTAACCGTAAGCTTTGAAGCAGTAGACAATGCCTCTCCGGTTACAAACAGGTCTGTCCCCGTGTAGCCATCATAAATAACACTCGGTGAAATCGAGAACACTTTTGGTGCGGCATTTGCGCCATCTAGATTGTATGGGCCGAATCTTTGCCCGCCAATCATAACTTCAACAAATTTGTACTGTAGATCTCCTAGCGCAGTCAAATCGTCTTTTAAGTATGCCGATATATTCGCCTTAGGTGTGGTTATTGTAGGTGTCTTGATGAGATCTTTAGGCGCCCCAACCGCAGCTCCGCTCGTATCCAATTCCCCAATTTTGGCGTTAAAAGCAAATGGTTTCCCGTTATCGTAGATCAAATTCTTTTGAACCTGATAAGTCTTAGAATTGTTCACCGCCATGATGGTCATTGGGTTGTCACCCGGGCGCAGGCGGAAAGAAGCTGTCGATGTTGGCTTGTTGATATCATCCGCTAAGAAGAAATAACTACCGTTGCTGAAGAAAGCATTCTTAGGAGATGAGTCCCCCTCCAAATAGGCTTTAACCTCGGTTGCATTCGGTGCACTTCCAGAGATATTAACCAATGTGGACTGCTGTGGATTATCCGGGTACATCTTCCCATCCTCAAATGGCTTGCCGTTAATATTAATCGTTTCCAAATTCGTTGTCGGGGTATAGTACACCCACGCAGGCGCAGAAGAAACGACGCTGGAATCACCCAGCTTGACCGTAATCTTGTTCAGGCCTTCAGTCAGCAGCACATTACTAAATACGATATCGTATTGTCCTGATTTCTGGGCCTTATTGGATTTGTCCGCGGCAGGCTGTCCTCCCATACTTACATTCGTTATCTCATAGTAGAGGCTTTGGACTTGATTATCGCTTATGTTTTCAATTGTAGCCTGCAGAACCATCGGATTACTGGTCAGTCTAGGGACTAAGGGTTCCGTTAAAGCAGGTTGTGATTCCGAAATAAACAATCCAATAATCGTAATACGTGACGTCGCAGCGAACGCTGACATCGCCGGGAGAAGACTCATAAGCATAGACAAGACAACCAACAGACTTGTCCACTTGCGGTATGACTTTTTCAAAACCGGTTCCTCCTTATGTTATAAAAGTATTCATCTTTAATGGAATATAGCTATTTACATCTATTTGAACAGGTTTTTCGCGGCTACTTGTATGAACTCCTCTCCAAATATTTACAAAGCTGATCTAGTAGACGATGCCCCTGCTCCAAAAGTTTCGCGTATAGTTGTTATCGGTCAGGTTTGGTTGAAATTTTAGAGTTGTGAGGAAAATGCAGGATCGCAAAAAAACCAGTCCTCATTTGGACTGGTTTCTTTTACTTATAGGACAAGATAAGTTCGACTTATTTGGACGTTGACTTTGAACGAACACGCAACAATAAATTGATCACCGGGCGCTTACCCT
>NZ_JBFUIX010000282.1:0-3105 GCF_056401635.1 Paenibacillus sp. P4_E11
ATATAATGCTGCAGCATGTAGATGTGGTTATACGGATAATCTCCGGCGAGCCAGTAAGTCTCTCGGAACACCTTGAACGAATTGAGAATCGAAATCTTCACCACGAATATCATTGTTGGGGTCAAGTATACTAGCGTGATATGGTAATGCTGGCGAAGCCGGCCGGCTCCTTCAATCCTCGCCGTTTCATAGTACGAGACAGGAATCGATTGAAGTCCGGCCAGGAATAGGATCATGTCGTAGCCGATGTTTTTCCAAATGTACAAAACCACGAGCACCCCCATCGCCCAATCGGATTGCAGCCAATCAATGCGCTCCCCGTAATGGCTGTGCAGCCAGGCGTTCAGGGCGCCGTTCCAATCGAATATTATTTGCCAGACCATGATGACAGAAGCAACAGGCACGACGAGCGGCAAGATGAAGGACGTCTGCAACCACTTGCGTAGCATCAGCTGCCGGTTTAGCAGGATCGCAAGGATCAAGGATAATGCCAAGAGCAGCGGGACACTCGCACTAGTGAAGAGCAGCGTATTCCAAACCGCCTTGTGGAACGACTTGCTGCCGAGCAGCGCTGCGTAGTTGTCGAAGCCAACGAACTTGCCATCCAGCGTCGAATCCGTAAACGAATACAGGAGCCCCATCCCGAAGGGAATGATGTAGAACATTAGAAATCCGGCCGCGCTGGGGGCTAAGAAGATCCAAGCAACTGCCCCCTCCTTCCCCAGCCATGCAGGCAACCAGAGCTTACTCATTCAAATAAGTCGTGACCTTGTTCTGGATCAGCTTCGCCACGTCCTTCTCTGTTTTCTGACCGCTGAAGAAGGCTCGGCTCTCCTTCATAACGATCTCTTCGATCTTGGTAGGCTGAAAAGCTACTGGATGGACAGCTTCGGACAAGTAGCTCTCCAGCTGTTGCAACTGCGCGGGATCGACGGGAAACGTCTGCCCACTGAGAGGCCCTTCCTCATAAGCCTTGATCATACCACCGCTTAGGAGCTGCTGAACTTGCTTCTGATACACCTTCTTGTTGATCGGAAACCCGGCCCGTTCAGGTGAAGGCTGCAGTTCCTCCGACATCAGGTACTGAAGAAACGCCCAAGCTTCCTGCTTTACGGACGATTTTTCATTGATACCAATACTCAGGTAAGGGTAAAAGTACCCGCCGGTTTTCGTCCCCTCTGCTCGCGGCTTGGCATACAACCTCGATTGATTGCCGGTTTCCTTCATGGAGACGAGATAATCCCAAGCCGAATTGATATTTCGGGGCGTGAAGTACATGCCACCCCGTTGATAGACGAAGACGCCCTCCTCGTACATGATCTTCACCATCTGCATCATCTCGGTGAAAGCCGCCGTCTCGAAGTTGGACTTCCGGTTCTCTTCATCCACGAAACGGGAATAATTCTCCTTCACCATTTCGCTGAGTAGCGCCTGCATCGCCTCCTGGCCTTGAGCAGGAACTATTCCCACAGAGGTAGCGGGAACGTTATGGAGCGAGCCTTTTTTAATCAATTGCTTGAGGGTCTCGGCGTATGTTTCCCAAGTCCATTTCTTATCGTCTATATGTACCCCTGTCGGCTGAATCGCACCTTCATTCCCGATCAGGACGTTCAGGAAGAACGAGAGCGGCAGCCCGTAAAGTCCTCCATTGATCTGACTATTCTCCAGAATATTGTTGAAATAGTCGCCTCGTATGAAACCAGGATCCTTCTTCAGCATGCCGCTCAGATCGGTCAGCAGGTGCTGGCCCACATATTTCTCGCTCGGCAGCATGTCGAGAGCAAGCATGTCAGGACCTTTGCCTGACAGCATTGCCGTGTTCGTCGCGGTTATGTACTTCTTGAGCTCGGCTTCCGCATGGGCGTCGTCGGCTTGTACGTCTTGCAGCTCGATCGTAATGTTCGGATGGGCAGCCTCGTAATTCCGCTTGGCTTGCTGCAGCCGTTCATCCGGCCAGAAGGTAGAGAATACGATAGTCGCTTTCCCACCCTTCTGAGGACTCTCCTGTACTGTGCTCGTTTGTTGCGGCGCGAGCGTTTCACCCGATTTACCCAGATCGGGTACAGGCGATCCTACTGGATTGCCGCTCCCTGAAGGGCTTGAGCTGCATGCTGACATCCCGAACATGACCAGGCTAAGGCTCAGTCCGAGCCAAATCTTTGCTTTGTTCATTCTCCATCTCCATCCTTGTCTTTCAGTTTTAACATCTTCTAGATTACTTTAAGACATAGATGTTGCCGACACTAAACCAACTTGTCAACTAAATGTGTCCGGACGTGAAATTTTGAGGCACAAAAAAAAGAATCAAGCGACGTCTGGTCTCTTGATTCTTTATTTGAATTCTATCACCAAGTTCTGAATACCGATCACTGCTGCTTCGATTGGACGGGGCTTATCCTGTTCGTACATTTTCCACCCACTTAATAGCAGCTTTCCATTATCCGGACTCCACTCCATCCGATTAGGCACCATACCTTTGAAAATTTGCGTCTTGTTCAACACATTGTTCCCATACAAGGAAGCCGCATAGAGCGTGTCCTTGCTTTGTGAATACACGATCGCTTTGCGATCCGGCGACAGACGGAACATGCCGATCTGCTCCAACAGAATGGATAAAGCCGAATTACGCCGGTCATATGCATACAGTGTAGCTTCCGGTCCCATAAAGACGATTTGGTCGTTGTGTATCCACTCCACCCCACTATCCCGTGAAGCGAGATGCTCATAGGTATTCACCAACTCATTCCCCCGCCACGTACCGAATTGAACGTACGCCAGCCTGTCGATCATCTTGATGATCACGACACTTTGGGCGTCATCGGCTATATGGACAGAGACGATCGTATCCGTTGGCTTCCAGCCATTGACTGTGTAGCGCTTCATCGATCTCGCGGTAGTATCGTACACGTGGATTCCGTCTCCCCCTGACTCAGCCTTGCGCGAGAGATAAATGAGGTATCGGCCGTTATTCGACCAGCCAAGCTTCACGGAACGAATCTGATCCTTGCCTAACTGTCCGATGTCCGTCTCCTGTTGATTCACGATCGAGATCAGCTTCAAGACATAGTTGCCGTCACCCTGCTGAACGAGCGAGGCAAGAGATAG
>NZ_JBFUIX010000283.1:0-3086 GCF_056401635.1 Paenibacillus sp. P4_E11
CTTGATGACTGTTCACCGGCGTTTGCTGCAGGTCCTTGACCTCATTGGACAAGTTTTTATCTGGTCCTTTGGCTTTACTCATCGGGATCCCTCCGCTTTACTTGTGGGTTAAGCTGTGCAGCGCCTGAGCGCATTCATGGAGATGTCTGACGTAATCTTCCACCAGTTGCTGAATCGTCTCATTCCGCTCATCCACGGAATCGTCGCCCTTCTCTACATCGATCAACTCCACCCGTACTTCCCGGGAATCCACGTAGCTCACGCTGAAGTCGAAGGAATACATTGAATGCCCGGCGGAAGCAATATGCACACGCAGCGTTTGATCGTCTTCTCCTGGATGCACTTCGAATCGGTCGGATTGGTTCAGTACCGTAGGCAGCGTTCGGGTCCATGCTGCCCTTAGCTCTTCTCGATCAACGGTTAACGTTTCCGTTCTGCTCATTAGATCAACACCTCCTCCACTATTAAAATGCGGAAGGCTCCTGCATTTTATTCCGCCTCAGGATGCACAAATATAGGTACGTTTCGACGAATCTAAACTCAACTCACCAGTTCTCTGAACACAAAGAAACCGACCTCGAAAGGTCGGTTCTTTGTGTATACGGAGAGGGTGGGATTCGAACCCACGGAAGAGTTTCCCCTTCGCTGGTTTTCAAGACCAGAGCCTTAAACCACTCGACCACCTCTCCAAGCGGTCTTCTTTAGACAATCGTGTCTATAGTGACAAATTGCATTGTACCACAGGCCAGGGATGCTTTCAAGAGCTGCCCAGAAATTTCAAGCCGCTCTTGAACTTTCCCCCATTAAGTTTGAGGAGATATTTGTTCCAGTCCGTTCATATAAGGCTTCAGTACGTCTGGAATCCGGACACTTCCGTCTGCCTGTTGATAATTTTCCAATATCGCTGCAATCGTGCGTCCCAACGCCAGTCCCGAGCCGTTCAACGTATGCACGAACTCTGGCTTCGCCTTCGCATCCCGGCGGAAGCGGATGTTAGCCCGACGCGCCTGGAAATCCTCGAAGTTGCTGCAAGAAGAAATCTCACGGTATGAATTCCCGCTAGGCAGCCATACTTCTAGATCATACGTCTTCGCTGAAGAGAACCCTATATCGCCTGTACATAAGTTCAGCACCCGATAGGGCAGCTCTAACAACTGAAGGACACGTTCTGCATTTTGCGTCAGTGTTTCCAACTCTGCATAAGAATCTTCGGGCTTCGACAATTTGACGAGCTCGACCTTGTTGAATTGATGCTGGCGAATTAATCCAYGTGTATCACGGCCAGCGGAACCGGCCTCCGACCGAAAGCAAGCGCTGAACGCTGTATAATACTTGGGCAGATCGTCAGCATTCATGATCTCATCTCGATGATAATTCGTAACCGGCACTTCCGCAGTCGGAATCAGAAAATAATCCGTTCCCTCCAGCTTGAATACGTCCTCCTCGAACTTAGGAAGCTGACCCGTACCTGTCAAACTGTCGCGATTCACTATGTATGGAGGAAGCATTTCTTCATAACCGTGCTGATCTGCGTGCAAATCCATCATAAAGTTCATTAAGGCCCGTTCCAAGCGTGCGCCATAACCCTTATAGAACACGAAGCGAGAGCCTGTCACTTTCCCTGCCGCTTCAAAGTCCAGGATCCCAAGGGCCTGTGCTACCTCCCAGTGAGGCTTTACTTCGAAGCTTAAGGCAGGTACATCCCCCCAACGCCTTAGCTCCTTGTTATCGGCCTCTGAGCGTCCAACAGGCACAGATTCATGCGGCATGTTCGGAATGGATAGCAGGATCTTGTTCAGTTCGTCTTCCAATATCCGAATTTCATCATCCAACTGCTTGATCGTATCCGATACGTCACGCATTTCCAGGATTAGCGATTCAGCATCACCGCCGGATTTCTTCAACCTTGCTACTTCTTGCGATACCACGTTACGGCGGTTTTTCAAGCTATCCGATTGCTGCAGAAGCTCTCTGCGCCGTATATCCACACCTTCAAATAACTTCAAATCCTCATGTGTCTTGCCTCTATGACTTAGAGCCTCTTCTACCCGAGCTCTATCCGTTCTAAGCAGTTTGACGTCAAACAAAAAAAACCCCTCCCGTAAGGGACATAGTGTATGGAATATAATGTACTATACTCTTGACAAATATTCAACAAAGAAGCACCTGTACGGCATAGGCCGGATCAGGTGCTTGACTTGAACCTTATCCTTGAATGGATGAAGCCTGTGACTGTTGAACCATCGTAACGAAATATTGATGCATGGAATAATCATCGGTAAGCTCGGGATGGAACGACACCACAAGCAGATTACCTTGCCTTGCTGCGACAATTTCTCCCTTGTATTCCGTGAGAACTTCGACCGCTTGTCCCACTGACTTGATCAGCGGCGCCCGGATGAACACTGCGCGAACCGGCTGCTCGATCCCCTTGACGGGTAAAGTCGTTTCGAAGCTTTCGCGTTGACGCCCAAAAGCATTACGCTGAACCGTCATATCCATCAGACCAAGGTGAACTTGCGGCTCCCCTTCAATCTTATCCGCCAATACGATTAAGCCGGCACAAGTGCCGAATAAGGGTTTGCCTTGCTCCGAGAACGAACGCAGCGCCTCAATGAATCCGTAATCTCGCATCAGCTTCCCGATTGTCGTGCTTTCTCCTCCAGGAAGGATAATTCCATCGATGTCGTTCAACTGCTCGATTCTCTTGATGATAACCCCTTCCGCTCCCGCCAGCTCTATCATGCGAATATGTTCGGCAACGGCACCTTGAAGCGCAAGAACGCCAATCTTCATCTGTAAACCTTCTTTCTTCTGGCTTACCGCCCGCGATCCTGCATGCGCTGGGAAGCATCAAGCTTAGATATTTCGATCCCTTTCATCGCGGTTCCCAAGTTTTTGGATACTTCCGCAATGAGGGCATAATCGGTGTAATGAGTCGTAGCTTGTACGATCGCTTTGGCGAATTTCTCGGGATGCTCGGATGTGAATATCCCGGAACCGACGAACACTCCATCTGCACCCAGGTGCATCATAAGAGCAGCATCCGATGGTGTGGCAACCCCGCCAGCTGCGAAGTTAACGAC
>NZ_JBFUIX010000284.1:0-3057 GCF_056401635.1 Paenibacillus sp. P4_E11
GAATTGCAATTGCATTAACGATTACGTTCTTCTGGATTGTCGGGTATGCCATCACTTATACGTACATTTCACCCTTCCTGCTGCAAGTGACAGGGATAAGTGAACAAGGTGTGAGCGCCGGATTGTTCGCCTTCGGTATTGCCAGCTTGTTCGGTTCCAAGTTCGGCGGCTTCAGCACTGATAAGTGGGGCGTATCCCGTACATTAATCGGGGGGATGATGCTGCATGCGGTGACCTTAATTCTGTTATCCTTATCTGCCCAATCAGCTATTATCGTGTTCCCCTTACTCATGCTCTGGGCGTTCTCCGCATGGTCATCAGGTCCTACGCAGCAGTATTACTTGATTTCCCTTGCACCTGAAGCTTCCGGTATTATGCTAAGCCTGAATAGCTCGGTTCTGCAATTGGCCATGGCTGCTGGCGCGGGAATTGGTGGTGTGGTTGTTGAGCAAGCTTCGCTTACAGCCATTAGTTGGATCGGGGCAGCTGGTGTCGCCATTGCGGCTGGTACGGCCGTCGTTTCACTGAGACTAACTCGTACCCGAACACGAGCAGCTAAGCTCCATTTACATGAACCGGTAGCGTGAAATAAAATACGCTGCCCTTATCCAGCTCGCTCTCTGCCCAGATGCGCCCTTCGTGATATTCGACAATTTCTTTGGAAATGGCTAGACCAAGACCGCTTCCCTGGTTGGTTGCTGGACCATCATCTCGGTTGTCACGGTAGAATCGTTCGAATACGTGAGGCAATCCTTCTGGAGTAATGCCTGAACCTGTGTCTCTAACTTGGACGATCATTTCTACGCTTACTTCTCCCTGTCGTACCGAGTCGACCAAGATGAAGCCTAGTGAGATCGTATCTCCCTTATCCGAATGATGGATCGCATTGAAGACTAGATTAGTCAATACTTGGTCAATTCGATCGGGATCCATGACAAGCGAAGTGCTGCGAAGACGTTCTTCAGCGGGCAGGAAGTCACATTGAAAGCCTAATCCTGCCTGCCTGATGTCAGTCCCATATTTATCACAGACACGTGAGATCCATGGCTCGGCATCCACCATCTGCAAGCTCATATTGGAACGGCGTGATTCCAACTTCGACAGTTCGAATAAATCTTGCACGAGCCGATTCAATCCTAAGGTTTTGTCCAGGATCATCCGGAAGTATCGTTTTTGCTTGTCGGGATCATTCAAGACCCCACCGACGATCGCTTCGGCATAGCCCTGGATCGCTGTCATCGGGGTGCGCAGCTCGTGCGAGATGTTGCTTAACAAGTGCCGTCGCGCCGCTTCCATCCGAGCTAACTCTACATTTTTCCGTTCAAGATCAAGGTTAGACACCTCGAGCTCTAGCGTTCGTTCCACGATTTTCTGTTCCAGGCTATGGTTCAACTCGATCAATTGCTCATTTAATAAAGTTAGCTCGTTCGCATTCAGCAGCGCTTCCTTCGCTGCTTTCTTTAATGCCATTAATGTTTCTACTCGCGCCAACATTTCGCGGCGGTCGAATGGCTTGCATATACTTATTCGTTCCGACCGTGCCATTCGACCCGATCAATTCGCCGTTCACCCATAACTTGTAGGAGGATGTTATATCATGTATGCTAAGTGCTTTCATTCGTCCATCTATCGGTATCTTAGCCTGCAAGCGAAACGTAGCATAACCGTGGGCAGGCAAGGGTTGTCCGTCTACCTTATAACCTACCCATGATCTGGGTGTTGGGATCAATCCAGTCCGCAACGGATGGCCAAGTTGAAAGTCTTCCGGCCCCAGCAGGTTCTGCCAGTAAAACTCCCACTCGCCTCTCAAAGAAACACTTTGCTCCGTAAAATTAGTACGTGTCAGATCAATCTGGCCTTCATACGCTTTTGGCGATAGTACTGTTTCTGGCAACGTCCCCTTCAATACATAGAAAGCGAACAGGAGCAGGAAGAGGACAAAGGATATGGCGACAATGATTCGTCTCTTGTACATTCGCGACCACCATTAGGATAGAGGATAATAATTCGATAGATTAGCACGTTCGTATGGCATATAATAGGTACATTGGTATTTAGAAGGAGAGGTTGTTCGGGAATGGCTGGTGAAACGATACTTGTAGTTGATGATAATGTGGAGATCAATGAGCTCCTCGATCTATACTTAAACAAGGAAGGGTATAAAGTACTATCTTCCCGCAACGGTGCAGAGGTTAGTTCGCTTGTGAAGCTGCACAACCCGGAGCTTATTATACTGGATGTGCTTCTCCCCGGGCTTGACGGCTACGAAGTATGCCGGGAGCTGCGTAAAACATCCAATGTGCCTATCCTGTTCATCAGTTGTAAAGACGATGATGTTGATAAAATTGTTGGTCTGGGCGTCGGTGGGGACGATTACATTACGAAACCGTTCAGTCCTGCCGAACTGGTGGCTAGGGTGAAAGCTCACCTACGTCGTAACTCGATGTTCGTAACTCCGAACAAAGAAGATCTGCCTTCCATCCTTGAATTTCCCGGCTTAATGATCGATCCCTCCACCCATACCGTTCAAGTAAACGGGACACAGGTCGCCCTATCAGCCAAAGAATTCGGACTGTTGCTCCACATAGCTAAATTCCCCAATCGGGTGTTTAAGAACGATCAGTTATTTTCCGTACTCTGGGACGACAGTTACTTGGGTGACACCCGAACGGTTATGGTACATATATATAATTTGCGTAAAAAGATTGAGGTGGACCCGGCTAATCCGAGATACATTTTGACCATTCGAGGCGTTGGCTATAAATTTAATAGTGCGGTACAGTAAACTTTGCCTCCCATAAGGCAAGGCGTCAGCTGCCCTTGTGCTGATCACGGAAACAAGATCCGCAGATCGTCATCTGGAATACAGCGACTCGTTGTTTACATACGCTGCAAATACGAATACGGCTCGATTCCAATCCGCCTGCAACCTGCTCCAAATCCTCCTCAGACAGCTCGTCATGAGAATTTACATCCATTGGCTCGTTCTTGTCAGTCTTCATAGAATCACGCACCCCTATCGCTTCTCAACTACAACGATCGCCCCAGCTGTCGCTG
>NZ_JBFUIX010000285.1:0-3053 GCF_056401635.1 Paenibacillus sp. P4_E11
TCTTCAATGTGTTCGTAGTAAGGGAACATCTTCCGCACTTCGGGATCGCGCCAAGTCGACAATCTTGTCCCATTGCCGCCGCACATGGAAGTTTGCTTATCCATAACAGCACTGGCCGTTTCCTTTAAGAATTCGTAAGCCTTGTCCTTCTGCTTGCTTCCAGCAGGTATGCCGAGCACCCAGTATATGTTCAACGACATGTGCTGACCGATTGAAGCATCCCCGCGCGGGATCAGCCCGGTCCCCACACGTCCGGCAATTTTGGAAGTTCCGGGCATCTCAGCAACCGCTGCGAAGCCGCACCAATTCCACATCATAGCTGCACGCCCTTGCGCGAAGTAGTCTCCGCTCTTTACGCTATCCAGCTCAAGTACTTCTCTAGGCACAACTTGGTGCTTATGTAATAAATCCACGAGATATTGCAGCGCCTCTTCCCCGATAGCATCRGCAAATGCAGGCTTGCCATCGTTACTCAGCAGCTCGCCGCCTCGGCTCCACAAGTGGATGAGGAAGTCATATACATTGTTGTGACCATCTGGATACCATGCTGTGAGCGCGCCGTGCAGCTCTTGCTCCGGTCGATTGAAGAATGTCGCGACATCGAGAAATTGTGACCATGTTCGAGGTATGGCAAGGGGGTAGCCGTGCGATTGCTTGAATGCCTTCTGTTCTTCCGGATCCTCGAACAGATCCTTTCGATAGATGAACATCTCAGGTCCGTCATGATAGGCGATCCCATATATTCGGCCGTCCGATCCCCTCTGCAAGGCCTGCATACTGGGTGACCATGCATCCGGCCAGCCTTCAGGCGGGTCTTGCTGCAGGTAATCATCGAGCGGTTCCAGCAACCCATCCCGAATCGCTTCTGGAAGCCAGTCCGTCACGCAGAGAAATAGATCGTATTCGCTCCCCTTTGCCTCTTGTTCCGCAATCATTCGCTCATACAGACGATGGATCTCTACGAATTCGCGTTCCACACTCCATTCTGGATGCAAGCTCGAATAATGCTCCGCTTGGACACGGAATGAGTTGGAGAACCCCTCGAACTCTCGTGAAATGAGCTTCAACTGTCTACGTTCCATTCCGAATAACCTCCTCGTAGGCTAATCTCCCTTTTTCTTCACCATCAATAGATGCTCGCAGACCAGCACGACCTCCCCATGCTGATTRCGCACTTCGAGCAGCTCGGTGACAAACCCATATTCGATTCGCTTCGGATGATCGCGTTTATCCTTCAAGGTCACGGTTACTGCAATCGTATCCCCGATAAACACCGGCTTAATAAACCGCAACCGATCGTAGCCATAAGAGAAGCTTTCTGGATTGATCTCCCCGGCTGTCATTCCCACTCCCACACTAAAGATTAGCGTACCGTGCGCGATGCGTTGACCGAAATCCTGAGTCTTGCACCATTCGGCGTCCATGTGATGCGGGTAGAAATCCCCGGTCTGGCCTGCATGCATGACGATATCGGTCTCTGTTATGGTCCTGCCTAATGTCGAGCGTACCGTTCCAATCTCGTACTCTTCATAGTAGATCGAGCGTATCATGACTGTGCTGCCACCTCCCGTTTGACCTGTTCGTTGTGTTCTCCGATTCGTGGAGATCCTACTGTGGACAGCAACAGTTCGCCATTGATCCGAATCGGACAACGCGTCGTTCGGAACGAAGCTCCGCTCCCGCGTACGACCTCCTGCACCATCCCGAGCTGCTTGAACGCATCATGCTTCAGCAATTGCTCCCAAGTCAATACGTCGGAACACCAGTAATCGGCCGGTTCAAGCAAGGAGCACCAGTGGGCAGTTGACTGCTCCTTCAGGTGATCGCGTAAGGTGGCCTTAATCTGATCGCGTGCTGTGAACCAGCTTGTAGGGTCGTTGTATGCTGCAAGAGCCGAACATCCAAGCAACTTGCCTAGTTCCGTAACCGAGCCCATCGCGAGAGCCAAGTAGCCATCGGCCGTGGCGTAAATGCCATAAGGTGCCCCTAAATATGCATGCGCGTTATTCACCGTACTGCGCTGTGGCAACTGTCCGCCATCATTCAAGTGCGTCGTCAACACCTCGAACTGGAAGTCGAGCACCGACTCCAGCAGACTAACCTCGACGAACCCGCCTTCCCCTGTAATGCCACGGCGAACGAGGCAGGCGAGTATACCTTGAACAAGGTGAGAGCCCGCCATCATATCCGCTACTGCGAGACCGAATGGAACTGGAGGTTGCCCCGCATCGCCATTCAGCCATGCTAGCCCGGATAAAGACTGTACGAGCAAATCTTGTCCAGGCTTGCTCTTCCATGGCCCAGTGCGTCCATATCCGGTCACTTCGCCATACACAATTCGAGGGTTCAGCTTCTTGACTGACTCGAAGTCCAGGCCAATATTTTCCATGACGCCAGGTCGGAAGTTCTGAATCATAACATCGGCCTTGGCGATTAGGGAACGTACAAAGGCTAGATCCTCGGGGTCTTTCAAGTTAGCGGACACGCTTTCTTTATTGCGATTAATCGAATGGAACAGCGTGCTGTCCCCTTCTAGCGCAAGGTTGGAAATATACAGTCTGCGACAAAGATCGCCTCCATCCGGTCGTTCAATCTTGATCACTCTAGCTCCGAGGTCAGCTAACCGCAATGCCGCGGATGGCCCTGATAGAAATTGACTGAAGTCCAGCACGAGTAGGCCATGCAACGGTAAAGACGTATTCGTACTCATGTTCTAACACCGCCTAGACGTTTGGAATCGCGATATAGCTCATCCATCCGGTCTAGCGCTCCCGCTGCATTCCTGCCGTCCATCATATACTGCTGTACATGTGCTCCAGCGTGGTCCTGGAAATGCAAATAACCGTTGTAGCGCGGACGAACGTAAGCGCGATCCAATACAGGGAGAGTGTTAATAAAGTAATCTCGGGTCCTCCCGTTCATCTCCTCATCGACCCATGCCATCCGATGACCGGGTTGTCCGCCTGACTCCGTATACAAGGTTCGCTGTGTCAGAGGAGCAGCTGCGAAGGAAGCGTATTCGAGCGCCGCTTGCAGATTGCTGGTGCTAGAGG
>NZ_JBFUIX010000286.1:0-3052 GCF_056401635.1 Paenibacillus sp. P4_E11
GCGTAGAGGTCTAGCCCCATACGTCGGATCGAAGCCTTCCTTGGCTAGAAACTTCTTGGCGGCATCTGTTAATGTGAAGGCAACCTCTTGCTCACGAAGTCTCTTGCTCAGATCGTCTGACATTAGGGTGACAATCCTAGCAATGTGCTCCTCATCCAGCGAATGGAAGACGATGATCTCGTCGATCCGGTTAAGGAACTCCGGACGGAAGCTTTTCTTCAGCTCGCCCATTACTTTGTCCTTCATCACATTGTAATCTTTACCAGAATCCTGCACAGCTGTAAAGCCCAAGGACGAATTGCGTTTAATCGTTTCCGCACCTACGTTAGATGTCATGATAATCAATGTATTGCGGAAATCAACCGTTCGTCCCTTGGAATCAGTGAGGCGACCGTCCTCCAGCACTTGAAGAAGAATGTTGAATACTTCCGGATGAGCCTTCTCTATTTCGTCCAGCAAGACGACGGAATAAGGCTTACGGCGTACTTTCTCGGTCAGTTGTCCGCCTTCTTCGTAACCGACATACCCCGGAGGCGCTCCTACGAGACGAGATGTCGAATGCTTCTCCATATACTCGGACATGTCGATCCGAACAACAGCATTCTCATCACCGAACATGGACTCGGCCAATGCCCGAGCTAGTTCAGTCTTCCCTACGCCCGTCGGACCTAGGAAGATGAAGGAGCCCATTGGACGCTTCGGATCTTTCAAGCCCGCTCTAGCTCGCCGAATGGCTCTGCTGACTGCCTTCACGGCCTCTTCTTGCCCAATTACGCGCTCATGAAGGATAGCTTCCATCTTAAGCAAGCGCTCGGTCTCTTCCTCAGCTAGCTTCGTTACCGGTACACCGGTCCAACTGGCGACCACTTGCGCAATGTCTTCCGGAGTTACTTCCGAATCGGTGCGACCTTGCTTTTCTTTCCACTCGTTCTTGGTCATTTCGAGCTCGTCGCGCATCTTCTGCTCAGTGTCCCGAAGCGAAGCCGCTTTCTCGAACTCCTGGCTCTGCACGGCAGCGTCTTTTTCCTTGCGAACATTGTCCAGCTGGGTTTCCAACTGCTTCAGGTTTGGCGGTATCGTATAGGAGCGCAGTCTCACCTTAGAACTCGCCTCATCAATCAAATCAATCGCCTTATCCGGCAGGAAACGGTCCGTAATATACCGATCCGACAGCTTAACCGCTTGTTCGATCGCCTCATCCGTAATTTTCACCCGGTGATGGGCTTCATAGCGATCGCGTAGTCCGTGCAAGATTTGAATAGCTTCTGCAGGCGAAGGTTGGTCCACCGTGATCGGTTGGAACCGACGCTCCAACGCTGCATCCTTCTCAATGTACTTGCGATATTCATCTAGTGTCGTCGCTCCGATACACTGCAGCTCTCCCCGTGCAAGAGACGGCTTAAGGATATTAGAAGCATCAATAGCTCCCTCCGCTCCACCTGCACCAATCAGCGTGTGAAGCTCGTCGATGAATAGGATGATATTACCTGCAGCGCGAATTTCGTCCATGATCTTCTTCAGACGATCCTCGAATTCACCACGATACTTCGTACCAGCTACAACAGAACCCATATCCAGCGTCATGACGCGCTTGTCGCGAAGTGTCTCGGGAATTTCATTGTTAATGATCCGTTGAGCAAGCCCCTCTGCGATTGCTGTCTTCCCGACCCCTGGCTCCCCGATGAGAACCGGGTTGTTCTTCGTCCGGCGGCTAAGCACCTGAATGACACGCTCGATTTCTTTGGCACGGCCGATGACCGGATCCAAATTCCCTTCCTTGGCGTAAGCGGTCAAATCCCGAGCCAATCCATCCAGAGTAGGAGTATTCACGTTGGCTGACGTCCCTTGATTAGAGGAAACAGCCTCACTGCTGCCGAGCAGTTGCAGAACTTGCTGGCGGGCCTTATTCAAGCTCACGCTCAGATTGTTCAGCACACGCGCTGCTACGCCTTCACCTTCCCGAATGAGACCGAGAAGAATGTGCTCCGTACCAACATACGTATGTCCTAGCTTACGAGCTTCATCCATAGACAACTCGATCACTTTCTTTGCTCTTGGCGTGTATGCGATGTTGCTTGGCTGCTCTTGACCGCGCCCGATCAAGGACTCGACTTCATCTTGAATTTTCTCAAGGCTTAAACCTAAAGCTACAAGTGCTTTGGCGGCTATGCCATCGCTCTCGCGGATCAGTCCTAATAAAATGTGTTCGGTTCCGATATTGTTATGTCCCAACCGGACCGCTTCTTCCTGTGCCAAGGCCAATACTTTCTGGGCTCGTTCCGTGAATCTGCCAAACATCATAACAAACACCTCCATTTATAATAGTAAGATAACCCCACAAAGTGATGTGGGCCTTCGAAGCTTATTCCTATTTGCGGGGACCCCTGAACTTATACTCCATCTATCCATTCAGGAGAGGGTCAGCTTCTGACGAATGAGCTCCGCTCTACGAATGTCTCGATCATCAGCAGACAACTTCGTGCCCGCCCAATGCTGCAAAAATCCGGGCTGTGTCATGACCGATAATTCGTTCAAAATATGCGGCGACACATTCTCAATAATGCCCATATCAATTCCTAATCTCACATCGGATAATCGTTGCGCCGCCTCCTTCGTATCCATAATGGAAGCATGCGACAAGATTCCATAAGACCGGTTGACCCGATCTACAAGACGCAGTCGAGATTCACTTACGAGCTTTTGTCGGGCTGCGCGTTCGTGCTCAATGATTTGCCGGGCAACACTGTACAGGTTATCGATAATCTCTTGCTCGGATTGACCTAACGTGATCTGATTGGATATTTGGAAAACGTTACCCGTCGCTTCACTACCTTCCCCATACAACCCTCTGACGGCCAACCCCACTTGATTGATCGCGGACAATATCCGATTCATCTGCTGAGTTAATACAAGCGCGGGAAGATGCATCATAACCGATGCGCGAATTCCTGTACCTACATTAGTCGGGCAGCTGGTCAAGTATCCCCGGTGCTCATCAAATGCGTATTCCAGCTGTGATTCGAATACATCGTCAATCTGGTTCGCCAAATCC
>NZ_JBFUIX010000287.1:0-3046 GCF_056401635.1 Paenibacillus sp. P4_E11
TTCAATGCCGATTCGTTTTCTCTTAGCAGGTAATATTCGAGGCACATGAAAAACCTCTGAAGCAGATCACTACAATGGTCCTTGGTGGTTGAGTTTCGTTCGTTCTTCTTTCGTATTAGGAGTTACGTCTTCCAAGTGGCATCTTCTTCTAATTCCGGCGTGGCACACAAGAAAAGGCCTGCTTTCCAGATGGAAAGCAGGCATGGAACTGATTCAATCTTATACGGGGATCATTAATCGGAAACAACGAAATACTTTTTCCCGTATAGTTTGGACACTTGCGTATGTTCTAGTTTTCCCTCGTTGCTGCGGGCTAGAGATTGCATGAACTCATAAGCTTTTTTTTGATCGCTTTCGTTCAGCTTGTCGAACAAATTGAATAAATTGTCCTTTTGAATCATGGTAATCCTCCTCACTTTCGCTTACGAGGTTAGCTGTCGGATTCGGATTGTGAGAAATCACCCTACAACGCATACGAGCGTACACGTCGATTCACCCCATATTAACTCGGTTCCCCCGCTTTTCTTTACAGAAAATTCAGCGATATTATTAGAATATTCAATTAGTGTATAATATTATACACCATAATTAGACATTTTGTAAAGAGTTCTAATGGTACAACCACCGATCTATAAGGCCGTCTCCTTGTTCACGTCAGAATATCCAACTCGGAAACCAACGCAGAACATAGTTCACATAGCTCTTGTCCACAATCATCCCGGACAGCACCGGATAGAACATTACGAACAATATTCCTGCTAGTACAATATATCCGATACTAAGGCGACGTCCCATCGGGTAACGCTCATCCACACTCTTCATTGCATACACTACGAACAGGACGATGAACGGCATCATCGGGAAGAAATGGTACAGGAACGTCAAACGCGGTACGAGCATCCAAGGCACATACAGCGACACGAAGGCGATAATCGGTACGAGCATGACGATCGCTCTGTGACGGATCAGACTGTATAAGGCGAATATAAAGGCACCTATCCCGCCCCACCACAACGCCGGATTGCCCATCGCTACGATGCTCGATACTTTGCCTTCAGCCAACTGTTGACCGGAGAAATACCAGACCGGCTTGACCATAATCATCCACTGCCACCAAGGCGAGGAGAACGGATGTGTTGCGACCAGCTTGCTGTGATAGTCGTACATGAACTTCTGAAACTTCACGACGTCCACCAGATCATGCCCCGGTCCAGGGATCATCAGAAACGGAATGTAAGACAACACATAGATGATCAGCGGAACGATAGTAAAGAACAATCCTGCGTATACCACCGTCTTAATCGTATAGCTCTTATACAGCTGAACAATCCGCTCCCATCGTTCTGTACCTGCCACTTGCCCTCCACCCAATTGCTGTACGGCGTACCTGTATTCCATATGCCGCCGGTACAAGTAGAAAGCCAGCAACACAGCGAGACCCAAGCCCCCATACACTGCATTCCACTTGGAAGATATGCCGAAGCCAAAGAACAAACCAGATAGACATAACGGAACGAGCGATCTCGACAACCTCGAGCCTGAGGCAAATACATCAATCCGACTGAACTTGTACATGTAATAGAACATCAGCATCACGAAGAATACCGTATACACATCCACCGTGCCCATGCGCGTCTGGACAAAATGCATGAAGTCGAAGACGAGCAGCAAGGCCGCCCAAGTTGCATACACCGTACGCTGGAACAACCGAAAGGCGAACACATACATAAGTGGGATCATCAAGATGCCGACTACTGTCCCGACTACACGCCAACCGAATGGATTCATTCCAAACCCGAGAATGCCGAGTGTCATAATATCCTTACCTATTGGCGGATGGGTCGTCTCATACGGTTCCATCAAGTGGATATGCTCATACGCTGTACGTCCATGGTAAATCTCGTCGAAATACATGCTGTTCATATATGTAGGAATAAAAGGGACCGCACCCTGCTCATCGATCAAGTATTCCGGATGGGCCTCCTCAGTTGTTGCAGTCGTACCGCTCGTCGTTCCACCGCCCCCGCCACTATTCGCGATGGCCGGTTGCTTCACAAGCTCCAAAGGCGAAGGCTCCTTACTACCGTTCACGAACACGCCGATCTCCATCAAGCGGATGTCGGAACTATCCGCCGTAAGCTTCACGTACCTCCCGTTATGCGGTTCAATGACGGAATTCCAAGTAAATACGCTGCCATAGAGCGTATCGGGTACGGTCACTGTCTCCCATTGCGTCGCATCAATCGACGTCTCGACCCGGTATCGCCCTCCTCCTATGCCACCGTACAAATTAATTTTATTGATCGCGGCGGTGTGACCCAGGTCCATCACTACACTATCACCCGACGTCGGTTTCCAGAACGTCTCAGGTGCATCGTGATCTCCCAATCGAATGAATGCGACAATTGCGTATAGCAATGTAATCGTGCCGACAATAATCCAATCTTTGCGAACGAGTCGCTTATCTGATTGTATTTCTGCAAATTGCAGAGGAGCTCGTATCGGTTTCAAGGTCTTCGCAACCTTGGTAGCTACCGACTTCACGTTATATATTCCCCGGGCAATGAACATCATATAGACGACCAGAAGCACGTTAGCCGCAGACGTTAGCAGCAGCACTTTGTCGAAGCGATACAGATGATATTGTTCATGAACGTTGAAAGAGAGCACATACGCTACATTAATAAAGTGAGTCACACTCAACCCAGCATACAAATACAGCAATCGCCTGTCTTTGAACTGCAAATAACTGAGCATAGTCAGCAGCAGTGCCGGGTACAAATATCTTTCGTGCATCTTAGCTGTACAGACGAACACAAGTACAATGATGACGACACTGATCAGGAGCAAGACGGAAGATTGCCCCCTATTGCGAGCGAACAAATAAACGCTGTACGCCACCGTCAGTACAATGAATAGCATCCCCCACATCTCATAAGACAACAAGTAGCGGGTTGTTACAGGCTGCCAGTTCCCACCTAACAACGCGAACAGATTGAACGCATTCAGGGAAGCGTATGGATAAGAGCTGAGCGTATTGTTGTAC
>NZ_JBFUIX010000288.1:0-3032 GCF_056401635.1 Paenibacillus sp. P4_E11
CTGTAAGCGTCTGTAAGCGTGTATAGCGCCCCTCTGACCGCATCAACAATCTCAGCATCCTCTTGGTAAGCAACGATGTCTGCAAGCGATATGGCACCCATATCCGCTAGTTTACCCGTCTGTGCGAAGAATCGTTCGGGAGCTCCTGATCCATTTGGCATTCCGCTGTATCGGGCTACGCCAGCTGATGGTAATGGGTTGTGCCGTTCGAAGTTATAGACGGCCATCTCATAGCTCCGGTAGTGTTGTAGCAACTCTGTGATTTCTTGTTCCCCGTTCATTGGTTATCACCTCACTCCGAATATCTTTTTTGCAATTTCTGTTTCCTCTTCAAGTGTTTCTTTCATCGAATCGGCTAAGTATCGGTTAACCTCTGAAAAGTTCACGTCTCCTAGATTCACGGGTTTCAGGTTCGTTCCCTCTCTGAGAACTTTGTACTTCTCGATGTCTGGCATGGTTACCTCCGTATCCTGGATTTGATCAAAAATGTAAATATTGCGATTAAGAGGCTGTTTAGTATACTATCTAACACGTCCACGGCCTCCACTTCGTTGAGCCTATTCGGTCGGACTCGATGGCGGCGGTGCCGCAATACCTTCTTTCAGCGTCGACATGACGCCKCGGTATAGGTTCCTCACATATCCGCGCTCCGGCATCTCCAAGTTTCGCTCCAATCGCTCCAACTCATATAATGCCGTTTCAATCGTTTCTCTAAGTCGAGAATTATCCTCGATGTAACGAACATTATTTTCGAAAGCAATTGAAAACCGTTGTTCCCAATCGTCTTTTGCATCAAATTCGCCCGATTCAATTACTGCAATCGTGTGATAATACCCTGTTGATCTATCATCTGTCGATAGGTGGCCGTCCGCTTCTTCTTGAAGCCACTTCACTAATTCAACTTTATCAAGCATGAATCCCCTCCGCACTTAGAACACTCCCGATTTTTACGAGCTTATCGTTATCTTTTGCAGATAGCCAGAAAGAGCCTTTTCCGTCCGTCATATTGAAATGGCCTTTGCTATCTGTCCGCACATAAATTCCTACGCGGCGAGGGTTATCAGTACTCGCATATCCATTTTCGACAAGATCGCCGAATCTAAATTTCACCTTGTACACCGCCTATTTTATTTTGGGGAGAGGGAGCGCCAGGCTCCCCTACTCAACTTCGTCGTATGATTGTTCGAATATATCTGGCTTGCAGGGGTAAAACTCACCTTTGACTCCTTTGATAATGTAGTCCCCTTTAGTTGCAGTCATCGTCCCTTCGAGAGTAGGAATTAAAACTGATTCATTCGCTGATTCCAGTGTCATAACATCCATGAACTTAGCGATTTCCATTTGGTTATTACCATCCCAACGTACTGCCTCGATCACAACTGGCTTCTTCCGRTACTTTGCCATCTACGCCACCAATCCTTCCCGGCGCTTCAACGTCTCAACATCAATCGCTAACCTYGCGACCGTTGATTTAAGCGCTTCGAACTCTGCGAGATGTACCGCTTGATCGTCTGTGCTGCCCATCGATTGTCCTTCTGCTCCTGCAGCGTCCGTGGAACCCTCTGTCGAACCCTCCACATCTCCTGTGCCTTCGCGAAACTGGCCTTGTGTCACGACCTCAAGCGCTGGAGGATCGACTTCAAGGGATTCACCCAATGGTAAATCCGGTATAGCACTTTGTGCTTGGTGCTGGAGGCGAAACTGGGTCACCTGCTCAGGGTCATTCAACACGATGTAGCTGTTCTTTTGGGTCCAGTTGAAGGTTACTTCTTCGCCATCAATGACGCGCTTGGCTGTGTAGTTCTTGGGGTTGATGTCATTGTCCGGTTTGAGGTCGTACACGGTCTTTTGAGCCCTCACACGCTCGATACGCTCTTGTTCTTCTGCTGCACGTCTGGCTTCTTCCTCTGCGTCCACCACTCGGATAGAACCGCTTACGCCACGCGAGATTTGCAGTTGCAGATCGTCGTTCCAGCTTTTGAGCKGTGCGTTCTCGGCTTCCAGTTCCGTGATACGTGTCCCGGCTGCGTCACGCTTCGATTCTGCGTCATCAGCCCGTGTTTCTTGCTCATTGGCCCATACGGATAATCGGCTGTTCTCACGCTCCAGGTCGCTGTACCGAATTTGAAGATTGTCTATTTGTCGTTCGCGCTGCAGTTCCCGTTCCTCGTACCCTTTGATTTGTGCGCTTGAAGATTCTGCTTGGACCTCGAACAATTGCACGAACTTCCCGTATATCAATTCATATTCGTCGTCTCCTGCGCATAATTGCCGCATCGTCAGTCCGCCGACTTGCAGCGAGTCCAGTATGTAAGCGAACTTCTGCTGCGACTCTGCAATCCGTACCTCATGGTTCTGCTCAACTTTCTGATGCGATTTCAAGTCTTCATGTGCCTCCGCGAGCTGATTACTCAGCCAATTACGGCGGTCAATCTGATCCTGCGTCAAATTCGAGTCTTCCCGGTTCAGGTAGGTGTTCAGCTCATCTTGCAATGTTGCAATGTGTTGATTCAATGTTTCGCTCATTCGTGGTATTCCTCCTAATATTTTGATGATTCCGAATCTTCCGATTTTTCTACTTACATTGTATCACATTTTGGCTACAAAAACCAGTGAAAACCCTGTAGTGGCGCGGTTTTACGAAACTTTTATGATGCATTATCCGGCGGTCGAAATGGTCRTTTCTTCACCTCCCCAACTGTCTGCTTTTTACGTTTGTACTCCGCAATGTTCAGCACTTTCGATACTCGTTCAACTCTCATTTGTGCTCACCTCCTATCAAGTGTCTATCATTTCGCATACACTTGTGGGCTCCTGTGAGACTCGTAGAGCGCTTCTGAAAGTGAGTGGCTGAGTAACACGGAAACGGACGCAGGATGCCCACAACGTGTCCTAGAGCGTCTGTGGCGACGTGTTGATTGCCTACTGCAACCCAGCTTTGTATCATGCGATCTCCTCCATATGGACAAGGATATATGGCTTCTTGCTGATCCCGCCTTGCCGTACCCTAAACTCTCGGATGTGATCGAAGT
>NZ_JBFUIX010000289.1:0-3011 GCF_056401635.1 Paenibacillus sp. P4_E11
AAGTGACAGGCCGCGCTGAATATGTAACGGTGACCAACGAGGAAGTATTAGAAGCGTTCCAGGAGCTGTCCAGAACGGAAGGGATCATCCCTGCGCTTGAAAGCGCACATGCGGTTGCACATGCCAAGAAGCTGGCGCCGACATTAGCCAAGGATCAAATCCTAATCATCAACTTGTCCGGCCGCGGTGATAAAGACGTGGAGCAAGTATTCCACATGCTGAACAAGTAAGGAAAGTAAAAGGGGCTATCCCTAAGTCTTGGAGTAGACTTTTGGGTATAGCCCCAGTCTTATATTGTCTGAGCGAATAATCAGTGCGACTCTATCGGAATCGCCTCATAGGCGACCAACCTGTCATTCAATATGGTGCATTTGTGCTCATAGATTTGTTCGTTGTTCAAGAGCATCGGCAAATATCGGGGAATCAGCACGCTGACCCCCTTGTTTCCGTCGTCAAACAACCAATCGATTTCTTTCCAATCCAGAATGCCCTCATCGACTTTTCGAGGTAGTTGATCGTCTACTCCATCCGGTAACTCTGCTACGAACGCATACATCCCACCTTTATGAGCAGCATCCACCTCCCAGGTCACAATCCCCTTGTACACGAAATTCGTCAATTCGAAACCCGTTTCTTCCGCCGCTTCCCTAATGATCCCTTGCAGCGGTGTCTCCCCGATCTCCAGCTTACCGCCGACACCATTCCACAAACCCATAGTAGGGGCATTATTCCGATTCAGCATTAATAGTCTGGTTCCTTGCTTGATGAAGCCTATCGTGTACTTATACATGATGACTATTCTTCGCTCCTTTTCCGGTTCTCCATAATTGCTTTCAGGATATTCTTTCCCCACTATCATTCTATCAGTTTACCAATCGTTGTTAATCCTACTATCTCACATTGTTGCATCATGCGCTATAATGAGAACTATCATCTGAAGATGAGAGGGACGCCGCATGGAGATTAAGCTTGCCACGCATGAAGCGCAATATACGATTGACCATCTGACCACGAATCTGATGAAGGGCCGCTACAATGTGTACGGCGCTCTGCATTCACATCCGGTTTTTCATATTATGTATGTATTAGAAGGAAAAGGGAAGTTTACTGTCGGCTCTACAACGACTACCGCATTGCCAGGGATGCTCTACATCATCAATCCGAACGAGCCGCACAAATTCGTCTTCGGTTACGAAGAGCCGTTCACCAATCTGGAAAGTACGTTCCAATTACTGGATGCGAGCGGGAATGCGGCAGATGTGAACTTCTTCGATCTGACTAGGAACAGTCGCAACTCCACATTGGATACAACCCAACCGTTTCTTGTGCCGTCTCGCCTCAAACCCCTTCTAATAGAAGGCTACGAGCGCATTTTAGGGTTATATGCCTCCCCGCTGCTGCGTCATCATTTCGGCCTGATGGTCGCGGACTTGCTGACTCGGGTTGAAACGATTGTATATAGCTCGGTCAAGGCGGAGCAGACGGGTACTCGGGAAGATGAGACAATCGAAACGATCAAGCATTTCCTGCACTCGAATCGCGGCCGTCCCGTTACATTGCGGGAAACCGCTGAGTTCGCTCATCTGACCCCCAATTACTTATGTCGATTGTTCAAAGAGCATTCGGGTGAAACACCGATGGGCTATTTGCAAGGTGTGCGTATGCGTGAAGCGGAGAGCTTGCTCTCCCTCACGGATCTTCCCGTTTATGCGATTTCCGAGAAACTGGGCTATGAGGAACCTTCTTATTTCGCAAGAGTGTTCCGCAGCGTGTATGGGGAAAGCCCTCAATTGTACCGTAAACGTCTCCAAGGGGAAAACAGGATAAAATAGTGCGCATAGTGGTCAATTTATTGCCTTCTGAGGAAACGCTTCAGTTCCTATACTTGGGATGAATAGATTGATCCCTTAGGAGGAGTAAACTGCCATGAGCTTAACCCATGAACAGATTGTCGACTTTCAAACGAATGGTTATATTATTGCTGAGGATGTATTCTCCGATGCTGATTTGCAACCTGTCATTGATGAGGTGGAGCGGCAAATATCGGCCCGTGCCATTATCCTGCACGCGGAAGGTAAGCTCAAGGATCTGCACGAGGATTTGCCATTCGAGCAACGATTCGCGATGCTAAATGCGCAATGTCCCGAGATCAACAAGAAGTTCGACATTATGTTCCTGCTGGGTCACGCTATGTTCGATTTCCTTCGTAGCGATCGTCTGCTGAACGTGGTAGAATCATTGCTCGGCCGGGAACTATCCTGCAATCCGATTCAGCACCTTCGAGCGAAAATGCCATGGAAGGGCGATGGCGAGCAGCCCGTCGGGATGGAGAATGTACCTTGGCATCAAGATGCAGCCGTAACATCCGACGACTCAGAAGCATCCGAGATCATTACGTTCTGGCTTCCGCTTGTGGATGCAACGGCCAAGACGGGATGCATGGAGATTATGCCCGAAGTGTTTAAGCTTGGCTATCTGGAGCATCAAGCCGATGGTGGAACGACGATCGTTCCCCAACTGCTGCCTCATGTGAGTTCGATCAAAGCAGAATGCCGCAAAGGCAGCATCGTCATTATGAATAAGTATACGCCGCATCGTGGGACGACGAACCGGTCTGACATTATTCGCTGGTCCATCGATCTTCGCTATCATAAGACTGGTGCTTCATCAGGCCGTGCTTTCCACCCTTCATTCGTTGTCAGAAGTACAAATAATCCGGATAGTGTTTTGAACGACCATGAAGCCTGGTGCCAGCTGTGGAGAGATGCTCTTGAGAAGCCGGCGCAGAAAGCGCATCGCGTATAAGTCGATTACGGGTAAAGCAAGAGAGCACCGTCGCGCCTGGCTCCGAGATAGAAGGAAAATCCGTCTATCTCCTCTGAAAGTCGCGCCCAATCACCGAGTTAGACGGAAAATCCGTCTAACTCTCTAGAAAAGTCTAGCCCAGTGTCGAGATAGACGGAAAATCCGTCTATCTCCCCTGAAAAGTCGCGTCTAGCTCCATGTTAGAC
>NZ_JBFUIX010000290.1:0-3007 GCF_056401635.1 Paenibacillus sp. P4_E11
AACCTACTGAGTGGCAAGCGTCAAAGCCAATAACAATACCTCTACGGTGTGCTTCATCGGTTAATCGTTTGATATCCAATATTTGACCACTACGATAAAGTACGGTGGGCAAGACGATTAAAGCGACTGTTTCGTCCATTGCTTCGATAATGTCATCTTCTTCTAAAAAGCGGCCATCTCGGCTTTTCACGCGAATAAGTTGTGTATCGGGATCATATCCATGAATCCGTAACTGGCTTTGAAGAGCATAAATATCGGATGGAAATGTTAGTTCATCTGCTAAAATTTTTGTGCGTTTTCCTTCTGGCATATAAAACGTAGATACAAGCTGATGCAGATTTACTGTTGTAGAACCAGTCACAATGACTTCTTCAGCTGAACCTCCTACTAACGGAGCAAGTTTCTCTCCTAGCTCTTCCGCCATAAAGAACCATGGATGTTTCCCCTGCGTCCAGCCATCGATTCCATATTCCTTCCAATCCTCTAAAGATTCCAAGAGAGTCCTTTCCGCTCTTTTCGAAAGAAGACCCAACGAGTTCCCATCCATATAAATGTATCCTGGCTTTAAATAAAACTCTTCTCGAAAATGCGCAAGAAAATCTTCCTCATCCAATTCTTTCGCATATCGTAAAGTTACATCAAAGTTTTTCAAAAGCATCATGATTCTCCCCTTTACAGATGATAATAAAGCGCTTTCTCCAATGAATATGACATAGTGTCAATAACATTATCCATTTAAATATGACATGATGTCAATAATATTTTTAATCCAATTTTTAACACACGCACCCACCTGGTGATATCCCTTTCCTTTTCATAATAATTCATATATTCTAGAGATAATGAGTAGTGGGGGAATAGGAATGAATCATAATATAGAGGATAAAAGACATTTACGATCGCTGAAAACACGTAAAAAATTATTAGAAGCCGCAAGAGAAGTTTTTCTTCAAGAAGGTTTTCAAAAAGCAACGATCTCGCAAATGATTAACAAAGCGAGTATCGGATACGGAACGGCATATGTACATTTTGGTGGAAAAGAAGATCTATTAATCGTATTGATGGAGGGTGTCATGGAGCAATTTTTTGAAATTGCCGAGATCTCCTTCCTGCCCAATTCGAAACAAGAAGCTGAGGAAATCATTCGTAAACAAGCGAATGCTTTTTTGAAAATGGCTGAAGCTGAACGGGATATGATGCAAGTCTTCGCACAGGCAATTGGGGTATCTTCTTTAGTTTCGGATAAATGGAAAGCCATACGGGAAAAATTTATTCAGCGTATTTCAAAAGACGTTGCCTACGCACAACAAAACGGGTTAGCTAGACCCGAAGTTAATCATGAGATTGTGGCACGAGGTTGGTTTTTTACGAACGAAATGTACCTATGGGAAATTGTCCGGGACGAACACCATAGTTCTGTCGAGGAGATCGCTAGAACGATCACTTCTGTCTACGTCACAGGACTTTATCTATAGTGTTGGATTAACTTGAGGATTCAACGCAGCCGAGTTGGCTGCGTTGTTTATGTTAGGTGGAAAATTGCCCCCTGAATATAAGGCATGACGGAAATCACTCGCGGGATAAGTTTCGAGAGTGATGTTCTTCACCCATTACGCAGTTGAAAATCAACCATGAACTCAGCAAGAGCTTTACAAGCATGATAAGGAACAGCGTTATATGCGGATGCACGTAATCCCCCAACACTTCGATGGCCAGCCAACCCATCAAAACCATTAGATTCGGATTCCTGAACAAAACGCTTTTCCAATTGTTCATCAACCATGCGCCATGTGATATTCATCATGGAACGAAACGGTTTTTCAATAAATCCTTTGTAAAATCCCCCGCTACTATCAATCACATCATAAAGAAGGTTAGCTTTCTGGATATTCACCTTCTCCATTTCTGCGGTCCCTCCCTGCTGTTTTACCCATTCCAGTACAAGTTTCATCATAAAAATGGAATGAACCGGGGGTGTATTGTAAAGTGAATGATGTTGAGCGTATGTTTTGTAATTTAGAATCGTCGGAATGGGGTTCACACATTCTTTCAACAAGTCATGGCGAATGACCACAACGGTTGCACCGGCGGGTCCAAGATTTTTTTGAGCTGAAGCATAAAACATTGAAAACTCGTTAAATTCCACCTTCCGGCTAAGAAGATCGCTGGTCATGTCTCCAATAAGAGGTACAGATCCAGTGGAAGGAAATGCCTGGAATTGCGAACCCTCGATCGTATTATTGGTCGTGATGTGGAGGTAAGCAGTCTCCGCCTCCAATCGGATAGCATTCAAATCAGGAAGGCTGCTCCAATTTTGTTGTTTACTACTCGCTACAATTTTCGCATTACCTATGGTTTGAGCTTCTTGATAAGCCTTCTCCGAAAAACTCCCCGAAAGAACATAGCATCCAATCCTTTTAGTCGACATCAAATTCAACGGTACCATAGCAAACTGCATGCTTGCGCCACCACTCATAAACAATACTGAATAATTCGAATTCAGACCTAAAATCTCAAGCATGATCTGCTGGGTCTCCTCGAAGAGTTGCTCCACAACCTTACTACGATGAGACATTTCCATAATGGACATTCCATTCCTGTACTCAATAAATCGATCCTGTGCTTGAGTCAAGACTTCAATAGGAAGAGCTGCCGGACCCGCATTAAAGTTGTTTATACGATACATTTTTTCGAACCTCCTTCAATTTATGAAAACACAAAAACGCCCCTCGTCTATTGGGACGAGGAGCGTTTGCTCGCGGTGCCACCCAACTTGATCGAACATTACGAGTTCGATCCTCTTGGTTCCGCGATAACGGTCGGGGCCGGCTAACTTAGGAACATCATTCGCATGATGCTCTTGACGGAAACGCCTCCGAGTTGGATGCTCATCATGGGCATAATTCAATTATTCATATTATATTTAGTAAAACCTACCACTAATATTTTGTCAATCAAATCTTATTTATCATAAGGCCCAATACGTTTCTTCGGAAGAGGATATATC
>NZ_JBFUIX010000291.1:0-2997 GCF_056401635.1 Paenibacillus sp. P4_E11
TCACCATTCGGACCACATCATCCGGCAGCGTCTCCATGGCTTCTGCTTGGCGATAAAATCCGAACTTGCGGATTGCCTCGCTAATCATCCCCCATGCTTCTATGGCGTCTATTGAACGTGGGTTGGTGATCTTGGCGGCAGCATCGCGAATGTCTGCAATGGTCGGTGGGTAGACGGATCGGCTGATATGAACTTGAATTGCTTGTTTGGCAGTCTCAACAGTTAAATCCGACAACATCATTTCCCATAACATGACGACATCTTCTTCTTTTCCCTCTTCCGGCCAGTTGCGATAGTTAGCCGAAAGTATCCGTACCAGTTTGATAATATCCGCTTTGTTCATCCTCTTTCCCCTCCGCCTCTCTCAGCATTTGTTCGAGTTTGCTCTTAGTGCGCTCATATTTGGATTGCGGTTGACGTGGGAATGGGATTTGCTTACTCGCGTCCTCTCGATGCCAGTTAAGTATGGAAAGATACGCACTTCGACTTTTTTGTACTCGTGGCGTTTGTCCACTTATCCAAGATGCGAAGCGAAGAAAATAATTATCACGACTATCACTACCGAGTAAATCGGTGAGTTTGTCGTATTCGGTTTCCGATAGGAAAACGTAATCGGCATACTCTTTTTTAGTTTCCTTTACTTTGCTTTCTTTTAATTTACTTTCCTTTCCTTGCATTGCATTTGCATTGCTTTTGCTTTGCATTTGCTCTTCGTTTGCATCAGCCTTCTTCTTTTCCCATCTGGCATTGGCTGCGCCGCGTCTTACCTCTGATGTTTTTTCCTTTTTTTCCATCCTTCTGTGAAGCGATTCACTCCAAAAAAACTCATCATCCGTCCCGAATAATTGAAACTCATAAATGCAGTCATGCACGAATTGTTTCGCTGCATCAATCTCTGTATCCATTTGCTTTGCATATGCATTAAAGATGTATTTACCTTGCATATCAAGTTTGTATTCTTCGGCTTCTCTCATCATTTCTACTAGAATCCAGAACCATCCATAGCCCTCTGAACCATACACACTTCGCATAGCTCCGATCTTTGGATCGCTGCGAGCATTGCTGTCATGCGAGAAGTAATAAGCATCTTTTGCCATCCCTTACACCGCCTTGCGTTCTGGCGTGAACACTTTCTGATCGGCTTTTTCCTCAACGGCCTTCATGATGAAGTCCTGCATGGAGATCCCTTTTTCTACGCAATACAGTTTCAATTCCTTGTGCAAATTCTCCGGCAAGCGTAGAGGGAACGACTTGATTACCATGATATAAACCTCCTTTTCGTTCTTTACATCATTATATCATACTTTGTAATACTATGGAATACTTTGTAACATATAAGTATCTAGTTAGTTACTTCGTGTTATACTGTGAACGGGTGAATAACATGGAAAAAGTCAAAACTTCGATGAGCTTGGATAAGGATGTTTATGAGTACATCCAGAAGCTTGCAGATGAGGAACGGTTGAATCTTAGCCAGATCGTGAACCGTTACTTCTATCAGATGATGGTGAAGGAAAAAGATGAGGAGAAGGGATAGCGCCCTTCTCTTTTTCTTTTGCCTACACTGCTTGCATTTCACTCATAACCTTAAGAGCTTGTCTAATGTTTATGTGTCTCAGATCATGCTTGCAGCGCCATACTTTTTCAAATGTCCATTCAGGCTCGGTTTTTATTAAGTCGTAGTCCAGATCATCTATGAGGTAACCTCTGTTTCCATGCTGATCGGTCGCTTCCGAAAATTTAGCGTCGTATATTTCGAACATCCTGTGCTCGAATGTTACCGATTTGGTTAACCAGTGTTCGCCGTTTGATTTTGCATCCAACACCCCGTATTTGCTTACAAGCTCGCTCGGAGTAATCAAACCATCTTCCCTGCGGTTAATGATGGTGCAATATGCATGGATAATTGGCTTCATTCTGGAATCAAACTCGGAAGCGCGTAACAAACCCTTTAAGGCACCCCCTCCGTCCGGCATGGCCGTAATACATCGCTTAATGTTCGTCCCCATGCAAATCCTTGGTGTTGTGTCATCTTCTCCTGCCATACGGTTTTCTGGGACTCTCGGATCAAAATTGTCTACTACCTCGAATGAAACGTGCCACAAGATTAAGTCATCATCCTTCACCGCAACACCTTCTTGAATTCAGTTTTGATTTTGCGCTTGCGCCATCGAGCCGAACGAACTACCCAGTCCGAAGGACGGCAGCCGTATCAGGTTTTGGAGGATAAGACATAACGTCTCCCCTCCTACCCCAGATACGGTTCTCGCTTATTCGGTCGATACGGGCACTCTACTTCTTCGATTCGATCAAACTATTCATTGTTTCAATGACTTCGTTTTGTTTCTCGATCAAAATGTTAACTGCTTCGGCTAGTTTAGCGACATCGCCGCGTGAATCATGGAAGATACCATAGCCATCCGATGGGCGAATTTTAATTTTTAAAKGGGTAATCTTTTTCATTTGCTTTGTCCTTTCTCCGATCCGACCGAATCACCCAACGAAGTGGGGGCCGTAGGTGGTTGTATTTACTCTAAGGATTTAAAGGTGTTACGGTTGCAACGGGATAATAATCGGTGTCCAATGCGTATGATAGTCCGGCCAATCAGAATTTAAAGGTGTACCGCAATATGGCGGCTCTTCAATTGGAAATGTCCACCATAACACGTCTCCATAATCCTCATGCCACTCATCAATCGGTCTCGCAATATTACATCCAGAAATCAATTGCATCTTATCTGCAATATCCGACTTTTCACATATCAGTTCTAGACGCACCATATTGTCAGTTTCTAATTCAAATTCGTGTTTTAGAGCCAAGCTTGAAACCATTTTCCATTCCAATCCTCGTTTAGCGGTATCTAGTTGGGTTTGTAACCGTAAGATTTCGCCATAAACAATCAACCATTTTTCGTATGCTTCATCGGTTAAATTGTCGATCATCCAATTGCATAGTGTTTTAAAATCTGCTTCTTTGATTTGGTTATGGTCTACCAT
>NZ_JBFUIX010000292.1:0-2994 GCF_056401635.1 Paenibacillus sp. P4_E11
TAACTACACTTTACCACTTAAATGCCGTGATAAACCTGGGAAATTATGTCGCCAAACTTCGGTGTAATGAGGTATAATGCTAATAAATGAACTATTGTAACTACACTTTACCACTTAAATGCCGTGATAAACCTGGGAAATTATGTCGCCAAACTTCGGTGTAATGAGGTATAATGCTAATAAATGAACTATTGAAAGCGCTTCCAACATAATAGATTGCAGGTGAACCCTATTGTTGCGACAGATGTCATGGGTAATGAATTTAAAGCTGCGATCCAAATTTCTGTTATCTTTTACGCTCATAATCATGCTGACTGTACTGATGATCAGTTCGGTGAACTACTATGTGTCCGTAAAAGCGATTAAGCAGAATACAGTCAATTTCTCCGGATATTTGATCGAACAGATCGGGATTAACCTGGAGAAAAGAACCAAAGAAGTTGAAGATCATGTGTTTCAGACATTTCGCAATTCCACCATGAACGCACCTCCTAATAAGCCGACGACCGACCCTTCGGATCAAGTTACTAAGAACAACTTAAGTGAATTTGCTCTAAATCTCCTGCAGTCCAAAGACTACTTCCTCTCTGTCACCGTTATTGACAACGTCGGAAATACTTATTCCTATGAAAGTTGGACAACCGTACATACAGGCAATTATTTGAAAAACGTCGATACCTCCGCCATCCAGAAGAAGCGCGGCAAAGCGATCTGGGTACCCGGGAATAACGAAACGATTTTTATGGAAAAAGCAGTTTACGATGTCCTGACCAACTCGTATGTCGGCATCATAATTGTTGGCGTAGAGAGCAGTTTCATCAGCAGCATTTATACCAATGTGGACGAACTGACGAAAGGGAATATCATCATTCTGAACGAGAATAATGAACCTCTTATCTTAAATAGGCTAGTTTCAGAGCCTCCCCAGTATTTTCTGCATAATAAAATGTATGATGACAATCTTAATCATGGCCGTGGATTTCAGTTCGGCGGTGAAACGTATATTTCCACAATCATCATGACTGCATATGAAAAGTGGAAAGTTATTCAAGTTATTGCTGTTAAGGAATTAACGCAAGGTACCGATGTCATCAAGTTTTGGACGACTAGCACCATTTTCGTATCGTTGATTATAGCCTTTTTTTTAGTTGCCCTTATTACTAAAAGCGTTACCGACAATGTCCGCATGCTGCTTCAGGGGATGACTAACTTTTCAATGGATTTTACTCATAAAATGATTGTCCCACGTAGCCGCGACGAAGTAGGTTTGCTCGCAGAGAAGTTCAACTCTATGGCTGATAAAATCAACGAACTGATTAATTCGATATATGAAGAAAAATTGCTCAAGCAAAAAGCGGAATATCGCACGCTGCAGTTCGAATACAAAGCGCTGCAGACACAGATCAATCCACATTTTCTCTACAATACACTGGAATCGATACATAGTATGGCGAAGTTGGATGGAGAAAGACAGATCGGCAAGATGATTTATTTGCTCGGCAATCTGCTGCGGGAAAGCATCAGCAAAGAGGGTGACGTCATATATCTACATGAAGAAGTCGCTTATATCCAAAATTACTTGTCTATATATAAAATCATTTATGCCGAAAAAATCGAGATTAACTATCACTTTGATCCCACGATGATGCAGTGCATGGTGCCCAAATTCATCCTCCAACCCTTGATCGAAAATTCAATCAAGCACGGGATTGAGGAGAAACCCGGTAAAGGCATTGTAAGTATCTCTTGTTGGATGAACGACAACGATTTGTTCCTAGAAGTAGCGGATAATGGGATCGGTATCGATGACGATACAAAAGCGCAATTGCTCAATCCAACCGAACATTCGAAGATGAAACAAAAAGATAAGCATACGAAAGTTGGGGTTATGAGCGTACATAAACGGATTCAAATTTTATACGGTGAACAATACGGGTTAACCATTACGAGCGAACGAAATAGGGGAACGTCGATTCTCATTCGTCTGCCGATCATACTAGAGGGGGAGTTCGAATGACATATACAGTGTTGGTTATTGACGATATACCTTTAATTCGCAAAGCTATCGTCCGGACGATGGATTGGGCTAAGCTGAATTGTGTTGTTGTCGGAGAAGCGGAAGACGGTATCGAGGGCCAACAGATGATCAGGGACTTGAAACCCGATATTCTTGTGACGGATATTCGTATGCCAGGATTAAACGGGCTCGATCTGGCTAAGTTGATGAGTAAAGATTTCCCGTTATCCAAGACGATTCTGATCACTGGGTATCAAGACTTCGATTACGCCAAGGAAGCGATACGATTAGGCGTTTATGGTTTCATTGTTAAACCGATCGACAACGACGAACTGAGCCAAATAGTCGAAGGTGCAATCAACGAAATACAAAATCGGCGTTTAGAGAAAGCAGAAACGGACAAAATCACCACAGCTTTTGTCGAATTGGAGAAACAGCGTCATCATATCCGACCATCACTGCGAAGCAAGCTGATTGCCGATCTCCTAACGGGATCGAAAGCCGATRAAATACAAGTGCTGGAAGAGGCCAGAAACCTCGATGTCTCATTCAGTCGTTATGCACTCCTAATGGTGCGCATCAAAGAAAAGAACGGATTAGGCAGCAGTGTAGAATGCGACAAAATAAAACAGCAGTTGCAAGTCCGATTGTCTGCACTTGCGTTGACGATTGCAGCAAAGCGGGGATTCGTATTGATCGAATCGCTTCAAAACAATGAGCTGATGTTCGTTTATTTATTCCCTAAATATCTCCCGCAAAGGGAAATCAGGATGAAACTGCAGAACTTCTGCTATGAACTGATCGAACGCGCCAAAGAGCAAGAGAATACAACCTGCTTCATCGCATTCAGTTCCGCTTACAAATCTCTGCTGGAGCTGCCTGAGGCTTATCGGGAAATATCGTCGCTGATGGATACCAGTTTTTTTCAAAAGGACCAGTACATTTTTTTCACTGATCAAGTTCAGCAAGTGAAAGAA
>NZ_JBFUIX010000293.1:0-2983 GCF_056401635.1 Paenibacillus sp. P4_E11
CCTTTAAGGTAGTGAGGGTTCGGGAACACAAGAACGTTAAGTGAAATTCTTGAAACTGACTTATTTTCTTTAAGCATTTCGAGGAAGTTGTAATTGGAAATTCAACAAAGTGCTGAGGTGAAAAATATGAAAATATTTTTGAAATTTGCAAGCAGGCTATCTTGCTCCTCCATCGCACTACTAGCCTATTTAATCATATTCTCATTTATTTCTGAATCTTATAATCCTATCGCTGTGTTGATATATTCATTTTTTGGATTTTATATTGCATGGAAGGGAATGTTAATATTACCGGTCGTTTCACTAATTATTGACGAATAATTATTAAATAATCTACTAATGAAGGTGAGTTATAAGATTAGTATATTGTTATGGATACTGATTTATTGCTTAGTAGGGATGATTATTGCTCGATTAGTCTACGGTCAGGAGAAATTTTTTATTATATCAGGTGTAATAACTTCCGTTATATATATTATTTTTTTGCAAGGTTACACACGATTAACTAATTATCAACACAAAAAAATAAATGAAGTTGATATAGATAGACTAGGGATTAAGTAATTAGATAAAGAAGTAAAATTACTGAGATTGAGATTTTTGGGTTATGTCAAGAAGTCAAGAACTTCGCTTAACACCGTATTCACGCTGCGGGGCATACGCCCCTTGGTCTACCCGAGGAATTTCGAGGAGGAGGATTCAGGCAGACAACTCTGCACCACCTAACCGCATCGCGGCCGGACCTAACGGTCCTTAAGGTGGTGAGGGTTCGTGAATACAAGAACGTTATATGAAAGATCGGTTAAGTACTAATAAAAAATGAAAAAAGACTAGAAGAATTCAAAATACTAAATCGTTGGTGATTACTATGAAAGCTAGGAATAGAATCATAACTATATCAATCACTGGGTTTGCAACAGCTAGTTTAAGCTCGCTACTAATTTCATTATTTATTTTTGGAGGCATTTCAGGAGAATTGATAATGCCTATGCTAATAATTAGCTTACCTGCTGTATATCTGCTAGGTACACCTGTAGCATTACTAATAAATCATTACATTAAAGGAGAGAGATTATCTACTTATTTAATTAAGCTTGTATTACATCTCATCGCAGGAATTATAACGACATTCATATTTTTAGTTATTATTGGAGAATTTAGAGCGGCAGTAGGAAATCAATCTGCTCTATTTTACATTTCAGGCAGTATTAATTCAGTAATGTATTTAATAATATTCTCCTTAATAAAACGCACAGGAGATACTGATTTTGAGTAATTAATAACAGATACAACATATTAAAACAGCAAAACATGGAATCCTTGAAAGCACAATAATCCAGTCGAAGAAGACCGATCCATCATATAACACCGCATTCCCGCTGGGGCCCCTAAAGGGGCCTTGGTCGCCGAGAGGATTTTCGAGGAAGTGGATTCAGGCGACACACCCGCACCACCTAACCGCATCGCGGCCAGTCGGGAACCGGCTTCGCCTATGGTTCCAAGCTCATTTAAGGTGGTGGAGCGTCGGGAATGCAACAACGTTAGGCGAAATTATTTCTAAAATAGGAGAAAATTAAGAACAATGAAACTACAATATAACTTTCAGAGATACTGGACTTTAAATTTCTTTTCTATTCTAAACTTTGAAACATTGTTAGATTATGTTAATGATGAAGATTCAATGAGGCTATTTACAAATAAGCATGGATGGAAAAGTGATGAACAAGGTAACATTATATTAATTCCGGAAGATGATGATTCAAGACAAACTATACATTCAAGCATCAAGAAAGATGTAATCTCAGCAATTGAAGTAATGAATAACCAAGTTATAGTTTACATGGCGACAATTATAGAAGCATCAATAAGTGATTTTTTCTATTGCATTTTTGCTATTGATCCACAAAGAATGAAGACTGTTAAGTCCGAAGATCGATTTGGTTTCTCGTATGAAGATTTCATAAAACATGAATCAAAAGATCAATTTTTACTTGTACTTGCTAGAAGAGCAGCAGGGATTTATTCCAGTGGGACAATTCATAATATCATAAAACGGATGACTGATATAAGTGGACTTACTTTTGAAATAGAAACTGTAAAAATAATAAGTAAAATTACTTCATTAAGAAACGAAATCGTACATGAGAACAAGCATCACGATTTTAAGATTGAGATGATAAAAAAATATAGCGAAACTATTGATCAATTCATTAAATGCATTGCAAGAAAACTAGTTGAAATGAATGTGGATGTTATAGACCCAGGTGACTTATTAGATCTTAGTGGGGGCTTCAAGTAAGAGAAATAACTTCGCCTAACACCATATTCACGCTGCGGCCGGCTGCGCCGACCTTGGTCTGCCCGAAGCTGTTTCGGGGATGTTAGCCAGGCAGACAACCCTGCACTGGCTAACCGCGTCGCGGCCGGCCTACGGCCTTAAGCCAGTGAGGGTTCGTGAATACAAGAACGTTACACGACAAGACGAAGGGAATATGGGGACAACTGTAAAGTCAGGGATAGCATTGATGATACATAAGGGACCAGAAGAAATAAATATCTGATTACTTTCGAGCGATCAGCGGTCGTGTACTTGATACWGTRGCGAATTGAGCAAGAGCATGCCAYGGAAGGATGTKCAGGAAGCAATCGCCGATGGCACTAAWGATTGAAGCAGAYCAAGAGAAATATCCTTGAAATTGAAAGACAGGCAGATYGGAAACCTYGGTGAATGCAATTTCAKAGAAGAATGTGGGTAACTCAAAGTCCCGTCGTGTAACAGCATGTTCCCACTGCAGGGCATACGCCCCTTGGCCCGTCTGAGGGATTTCGGAGGAGCTGATTCAGACGGACACATCCACCTACGGTGGACGTCGGGAACACAAGAACGTTATATGAAATCTGAGCAAACCTAATAATGAAAGGACTAATTTTGATGCATAATCTTCCGAAGCACTTTATATCCGCTGCTGCGATTGTATTGAAT
>NZ_JBFUIX010000294.1:0-2979 GCF_056401635.1 Paenibacillus sp. P4_E11
GCATAAATGCAGGAGTAAAGCGATGACTCCGACAATAATTCCGTATAACCCGAAGGAGGCAGCAAGTCCCATTAGAGGGAAACGAAGCATACGGAATGAATTCGCTATGCTGTAAGCTGGAAACGAAAAACTGCTGATAGCCGTAATGGCAACCACAATAACCATTGCGGGGGATACAATTCCTGCCTCAACTGCTGCCTGCCCAATAACTAAGGTGCCGACTACGGATACCGCGGGTCCAATTGTTCTGGGCATACGGATACCAGCTTCACGCAATATTTCGAAAGCTATTTCCATTAGGAGCGCTTCGAAGAAGGCCGGAAATGGAACACCTTCCCGTTGAGCAACCAAGCTGATCAGCAGATTAGTAGGCAGCATTTGTTGGTGAAATGTAGTCAAAGCAATGTATAGAGATGGAGCAATAAAAGCAATAATCATCCCGATGTAGCGAAGAATCCGAATCAGACTGCTGATATCGGCTCGGTGGTAATAATCCTCAGGCGCATGCAGAAAGGACACGAACAGAGCAGGAACAACCAGTACAAACGGGGTCCCATCCACAAAAATAGCTACCTTTCCCTCTAACAACTCAGCTGCAATAACATCCGGTCGTTCAGAATTGAAGACGGTCGGGAAGGGGGTATAAGTCTCATCCTGAATCAATTCCTCTACATATCCGCTTTCCAGGATCCCGTCAATGTCAATTCGATCAAGGCGCCTATGGACTTCCTGTACGATTGCGTCTTCCGCAATCCCTTTTATGTACATAACCGCAACCTGGGTTTGGGTTTCCCGTCCGATTTGTTTCGTCTCCATCCATAGATTGGGGCTTCTTATTTTACGTCGAACCAAGGCTGTGTTGGTACGGAGCGTCTCTGTGAACGCTTCCCGCGGACCGCGGATGACCGACTCGATTGAAGGCTCCGAGACAGTGCGGTCCTTCACCCCTTGCGCGTTTGCTGCGATCCCTTGTGCATGCCCTTCCAGCAAAATAACGGAAAACCCTAATGCTAATGAACGATATAGGCTTTCAAAATCAGTAACATCATTGACCGTTCTTATCGATAAAACAAAATCTTTCAGGGATTGTAAGAGCAGCGGGTTATCGGAATTACTCTCATCCACCGACATTTGGATATTGAATGATATAGAATCCTTAATCAGATCTGTGATCGTTGTCTCATCAACCAACCCATCGATGTATATTACAGCAATATGGATACGGCCTTCAGGGCCGATGCGAAGTTCCTTGATCATGAGATCTGAGCTGCTTCCGAATGTCATTTTGATCTCATGGATGTTGTCCTTTAGGGTTGTGTATAAAGATTTCGATGCAGGGTTCACTAGTTGTTGACTTTGTTGTTGAATGTGTTCTTCAAATCGATTCGTTTTGGTAGATTTCATAATCATTTTACGAGGGAAGCGCATCATCATTCCTCTTTCAACATGGACTCAAGATGCTAATTAATTACACATACAAGTATTACCTTTCTGATCTGCACATAACCGCGAGTATTAAATATTTCATCGAAATATCAAGCGATAACAACTTAGTTCAGAGTTTGTTCAGATTAATAACGAATCGTTTCAAAGCAGGTCCATATGTCTGCTAAGATGTACCTGTGTCGGTTCAAGTCAGGAGGAATGGGATTGAAACAAAAACAAACAAGACAAGCAAAAGTGGACACGTGGAGCACGTAAAGGCGTGTTGCTCCTTACGATGCTGCCCGTATTGGCTGGTGGTGACCAACGTCTCTGAGGTTCAATTATGGGTGGAGCCAGGAGTAGTGCAAGCGCAGGACCGCATATGAAAGCACGAGTGTCAGCGAACCGACCATTGATGAAATGGAAGTATACTATGTTACAGACGGTACGGCGCCGAKCGCGGCTCCTGCAGGGCTGTAACTGGTGAATCATGTCAAGTCATTTTGTTCGGGTGTGAACGGCATGAGCGCGATTTGCAATTCGGCGAGATCACCCGACGCCAGATCGAACTCTATGAAGCGATAACGGCTGAAGGCCGAAGCATCTTGCTGCAAAGTGAAAAGCGACCGGAAACGGATGGGCAAAATGTATTGCTTTCGCTTGAAGCGATCTGGTCTATGTACGAAGCAGCTACGGCGTAACGGCTAAACCGCCGTAGGCAGACCTGGAGGAAAAGATAAGAATGATTCCATTGACATGTATAACTTGGCCTTATTCGCGATATAAATTTTGAAAGGGCCTTGCAACGTATTTTAGCTGCAGGTTACCAGTATGTCGCTTTCGGTTTACCCCATGATATGATCCCGGGAATGTTCGGCATTAGTTGTTTTTAGCGCAGTCGCCTTTTTGGAACGAGTGGTTCAACGTATTGATTTATATACGCGATAGGTCGATGTTTTACAAATCATTTTTATTAATAAGGTGGAATGACATGGACAACCGGGATGCACAGGATAACATGGATGAACAGAGGGGAACGAGAATCAGTCGGCGAAAGCTGATCGCTGCGATTGGCGGTGCAGGGGCTGCCATGGTCTCGTTCGGGATGTTAAGAGGGATCTCAGCGAATGCAATGGGTGGTCCGGGCTCCGTCCCTGAGTCGCTATATGAAGCTATGTACGGAGGCAGCGATCCTGGACCGAAGACGAACTCGATTCGCGTCCAGTGGTATGATGTGCAGGATTATCAGGTGAAGGGAGACGGCACGACGGACAATGCTACCGCATTATCAGAGCTTATAACCGAACGTATATCTGGAACGGGGAGTACGCTATATTTTCCTGCAGGGGAATATCGATTTGGCCTGAATCTTGTTTTCCCGGATCATATAAGGCTGATTCTGGATAAAGGAGCGCTGCTGGTTCCAGATGCGGGCGTAACGATCACCATTCAAGGTCCGATAGATGCAGGGCTTTATGCGATTTTCGGAGGAGAAGGGAGCACGATTCCCGAGAATTCTGACGTTTATAATCCGGTTCATTTCGGTGCTGCAGG
>NZ_JBFUIX010000295.1:0-2963 GCF_056401635.1 Paenibacillus sp. P4_E11
CCAAACAAGCTGTCAGCCGGTAATCGAATAAACCCATTCAATTTCATATCTTCATTCATTGTGCTTCTTACTGCCAAGTCTCCAGCAGCAGTTGTTGTTTTATACAATCTGTTATCCAACAAGTCCACTTGAACGTCATATAAGCCGACGGGCAGCCTAATGGTTGTAGTTACCCTGCCCTGACTATCCGTTGTGTACACCTTCTGTAAGTCCGGCACTATAACCGGCGTTCGGGAACCATCTGTACCGATGGATAGAATCGTGAAGCGGATCGGCAGTCCTTCCAGATTCCCGGGGGCCGCGTTCTGTCCTCGCTGCACTTGTGCAGCCAGCTGCAGCGCATTCGATTCGTCGGCAACACGGTTACCTGTATAAGTAAGTGACACGTTCTCCTTATATGGTTCCAGTCCGATAATCATGTTCGCAACTGCATCCCGCCATTGACGATACACTACAGGATCCTTCGTGTAGTGGGTTTCGTCAGTTGCTACTGCGCCGGTATGAAGTAGTTCCCTTGCCTGTGTAACTACATTATCGGGTACGCCTGCAACCTGGTTAAGCCGAAGCTCCAACTCCGAGAGCAGATTATAATCCTCCATACCGTCACGGAAGTTATTCAGCCTTTGCGAGGCTAACGGACCTTCTAGCCCCGGATAAAACAACGATCCGTCTCCGTCGGCTCCCGGGAAGGTTCTCGGGTTCCAATTGCTTAGAATGCCGTCAGACATAGGTAGATAAATTGTTCCATCGTGAAATGTTATAATAAAGGAAACCGTCGACATCTCTCTTATACGATAAAGGCCCCATTAAGACTCTTGTATCACTCGGCTGGTATCCATTAAACCAGTTCGGGAACGGATCCCGCACTCCTACTGCGATATACCAATATACTTTATCCCCACGCTGCTGAGCCCTTACCCTTGCGTTATGATCGATATCATCCACCAATGGAACCCAAATATCGAATAGCCCGCTCAAGCCGCTTGCTTCGCCATACGTTCGATCTCCCCAATATGTCGTCATGACAGGAAGATTCGGAAATCTATCATTGAGCTGCTGTAAAATGGTCTTCGCCAAAGTGGCGTACTGCCCTGTAGCCTCATCAAAGCCATATACATAACCCCTGTCGGCAAAACCAGCTTGCTCATATTCCTCCAGAGCCGTGCCGATCTTGGCCAGGAACATATCAATCCGCGCTTGCCATGTCTCCGGCTTGCTCAGATCGAAACCGACGCGGGGATCGATATAGAGAATATTAAATTGCTTCAATCCCCATTTTTCGTCAATTCTCCGTAATTCCTCGACAGTTGGAGGGGTACCCCGATAAATTAAATCCGGCTCAATCTTATAGGTTTCAAGGAAATCGACATATTTGTTCCACATTTGTTTTTTCTCGGCTGGGTCGGTAAGGCCGTAAGTACTATAAATATTTACGGGATTCGATGACATGGATGTCGGCAATATAGGTCTCTCCTGAATCGAAAACGGCCAAACAGTTACATCTATATCTAACGTTTGGACGGTTATACCATCCGCTTCAAACGCAACAGTCACGCGGTAAGTACCCGGTTTGGCATGACTCGCAGCATGGATCTCAACCCAGTATGGCTGTATAGTACCAGCGGGAATGTCCACGGAAGGTAAATCCGAACGGATCGGATCCGGTGTCCAGCTGTGATAATTGCCTGGGCTATTGGCTAGCTTCGGCAATGTATACCCTGCCGGCCTTATCATGACCGAACCAAGCGGTGCCACCGTTGCTTCCAGCGTAGAAGAGGCAACCGCTGCTCCATCCGGGCCTGTAATGGATTGTACAGCCGATTTCACATGATGGAGGGTCTTATCGTACGCCAGGACTGCGGCTTGGATATTCTCGTATTCGCCTCCGGCCAACGACAAGCGGTTCGGCCCCGTCGAACATAGGCAAGGAAGGTCATTCGGATATACGATCGTCATGGAATCTGAAGTGGCAAGCCCAAGCGGTGCAGTTGGGCGCGCTTTCCGGGCTTCAACGAAATTGGCAAGACGCTTGACCTCCCAAATCATACCGTCTGCATCATAAATGAGATCAAAAATAATATCCATACTGATGTCGGCTTGGCCTGACTGTTGCACTAGCGTTAGCAGCCTCTGGTCCAGTTGTGCGGTCTGCGTCGCAAGAGATACATCCTCGGAAGCGCTGCCTGGCAATAGGTTAGCTTTCACGTGGTCAAGTCCGTTGCGTACCTCTGCGGTCTTCCCATCCAGCTTTTTTTTGTATTCATCAAGTACATCTAACACAAGAGAGACTTGAATAGGCAGCATATGATAACCGCCTGACTGCCCGTTCTTTCCGGATACCTGAAGCTTCAATCGATGAAGGCCAGGATCTAGAGCAGCGGGAACGTCCAACAGCTTTTCCCCGTCCCCGACTTCCCCAGGCCCATAGAAGTCGAGGGTTCCAATGGTTTGACCGTCGATTTGTATGTCAGCCACGCCCCCATTGGGGGAGGTTGCTCCGGTTAAGCGGATCTTGTATCGCCCTGAGACGACTATAGGAAGCTCAAATTCAGCATATTGCCCTGCAGCGGTACTTTCGATTCGTAGAGAACCCCCCACCGAACCCATGATGAGCCCCGGAGATCGGTCCAATTGTTTCATTTCCTCGAATACATAATAACTAGGGATGACCGTTAACTCTACGTCATCATAATAGGTGATCCCTTTATTCCCAGTAGTTTGGTACATTAAGACCGTGGCGGTAACAGTGCCGACCGGTGCCGTCATTATGTTTTCCGTATAGACCCATTTGCCGATTTCGTTGTTATTTACTGTTTTAACCCCAATTCGTTGATTGTTCACATTCCAGAATTCCAGATATAGGCTAGAGACGCCGCTCTGGTTGTACGAATAGCTGGAAGCTTTATATGTAACTCCCGGTGCTACTTTTATAGGTGCGCTCCGAAGGCCGTTGGCTCCATTGC
>NZ_JBFUIX010000296.1:0-2957 GCF_056401635.1 Paenibacillus sp. P4_E11
AACTGGTCACTCCGGGTAAGAGTGAATAGGATAAGCCCTCGACCGATTAGTATTCGTCAGCTCCACACATTACTGCGCGTCCACCCCGAACCTATCAACCTCGTCGTCTACAAGGGGTCTTACTAATTGGGAAATCTCATCTTGAGGGGGGCTTCACGCTTAGATGCTTTCAGCGCTTATCCCGTCCGTACTTAGCTACCCAGCGGTGCCTCTGGCGAGACAACTGGTACACCAGCGGTACGTCCATCCCGGTCCTCTCGTACTAAGGACAGCTCCTCTCAAATTTCCTGCGCCCACGACAGATAGGGACCGAACTGTCTCACGACGTTCTGAACCCAGCTCGCGTACCGCTTTAATGGGCGAACAGCCCAACCCTTGGGACCTACTTCAGCCCCAGGATGCGATGAGCCGACATCGAGGTGCCAAACCTCCCCGTCGATGTGGACTCTTGGGGGAGATAAGCCTGTTATCCCCAGGGTAGCTTTTATCCGTTGAGCGATGGCCCTTCCATTCGGTACCACCGGATCACTAAGCCCGACTTTCGTCCCTGCTCGACTTGTTGGTCTCGCAGTCAAGCTCCCTTATGCCTTTGCACTCTTCGAATGATTTCCAACCATTCTGAGGGAACCTTGGGGCGCCTCCGTTACTCTTTAGGAGGCGACCGCCCCAGTCAAACTGGCCGCCTGACACGGTCCCCCTACCGGWTTACGGTAGCGGGTTAGAACTCCGATACGATCAGGGTGGTATCCCAACGGCGCCTCCRTGGAAGCTTGCGCTCCCACTTCTCAGGCTCCCACCTATCCTGTACAGATCGTACCAAAGTCCAATATCAAGCTCCAGTAAAGCTCCATGGGGTCTTTCCGTCTAGTCGCGGGTAACCTGCATCTTCACAGGTATTAAAATTTCACCGGATCTCTCGTTGAGACAGCGCCCAAGTCGTTACGCCATTCGTGCGGGTCAGAATTTACCTGACAAGGAATTTCGCTACCTTAGGACCGTTATAGTTACGGCCGCCGTTTACTGGGGCTTCAGTTCATAGCTTCGCCTTGCGGCTTACCACTCCCCTTAACCTTCCAGCACCGGGCAGGCGTCAGCCCGTATACTTCGCCTTGCGGCTTCGCACAGACCTGTGTTTTTGCTAAACAGTCGCTTGGGCCTTTTCACTGCGGCCCCCTCGGGCTATTCACCCTACCGAGGCACCCCTTCTCCCGAAGTTACGGGGTCATTTTGCCGAGTTCCTTAACGAGAGTTCTTCCGCGCGCCTTAGCATTCTCAGCCCACCTACCTGTGTCGGTTTACGGTACGGGCACCTTCGCCTGGCTAGAGGCTTTTCTCGGCAGCTTGAGATCATGACCTTCGGTACTGTAATTTTCCCTCCCCGTCACAGCTCAGCCTTACGRTRCGCGGATTTGCCTACGYACCAGCCTTACTGCTTGGACGAGCCATTCCATCRGCTCGCGTCACTACCCTTCTGCGTCACCCCATTGCTCATAACGGCTTACGGTGGTACAGGAATTTCGACCTGTTGTCCATCGACTACGCCTTTCGGCCTCGCCTTAGGTCCCGACTTACCCTGAGCGGACGAACCTTCCTCAGGAACCCTTAGGTTTTCGGCGGATCAGATTCTCACTGATCTTTTCGTTACTCATACCGGCATTCTCACTTGTGTGCAGTCCAGCCGTCCTTACGATCGACCTTCAACCCGCATACAACGCTCCCCTACTGCACATTYACATGCACCCATAGCTTCGGTGGCGTATTTAGCCCCGTTACATTTTCGGCGCAGAGTCACTCGACCAGTGAGCTATTACGCACTCTTTCAATGGTGGCTGCTTCTAAGCCAACATCCTGGTTGTCTGTGCAACTCCACATCCTTTCCCACTTAACACGCACTTGGGGACCTTAGCTGATGGTCTGGGCTGTTTCCCTCTTGACGATGGATCTTAGCACTCACCGTCTGACTCCCGAGATTCAAATCTGCGGCATTCGGAGTTTGACTGGACTTGGTAACCCTTGGCGGGCCCCGCACCCAATCAGTGCTCTACCTCCGCGATTCATTCTCGAGGCTAGCCCTAAAGCTATTTCGGGGAGAACCAGCTATCTCCGAGTTCGATTGGAATTTCTCCCCTACCCCCACCTCATCCCCGAGCTTTTCAACGCTCGTGGGTTCGGGCCTCCAGTGAGTGTTACCTCACCTTCACCCTGGACAGGGGTAGATCACACGGTTTCGGGTCTACGTCCACGTACTAWKTCGCCCTATTCAGACTCGCTTTCGCTGCGGCTCCATCTCTTCGACTTAACCTCGCACGGGAACGTAACTCGCCGGTTCATTCTACAAAAGGCACGCCATCACCCATTAACGGGCTCTGACTTCTTGTAAGCGCACGGTTTCAGGTTCTATTTCACTCCCCTCCCGGGGTGCTTTTCACCTTTCCCTCACGGTACTGCTTCACTATCGGTCACTAGGGAGTATTTAGCCTTAGCAGATGGTCCTGCCAGATTCCCACGGGGTTTCACGTGCCCCGCGGTACTCGGGATCCGTCTCGGAGAGCRYACATTTTCGGCTACAGGATTGTTACCTTCTCTGATGGGCCTTTCCAGACCWCTTCACCTAATGTGCGCTTTTCTTACTCCATGTGAGACGTCCCACGACCCCAGCCCACAAGTGGACTGGTTTAGGCTGTTCCGCGTTCGCTCGCCGCTACTGACGGAATCACTCTTGTTTTCTCTTCCTCCAGGTACTTAGATGTTTCAGTTCCCTGGGTATGCCTCTRCCCACCCTATGTATTCAGGTGAGAGTAACAACCTATTACGGCTGCTGGGTTTCCCCATTCGGACATCCCCGGATCAAAGCCTGCTTACGGCTCCCCGAGGCATTTCGTCGTTCGCCACGTCCTTCTTCGGCTCCTAGTGYCTAGGCATCCTCCGTGCGCTCTTACTTGCTTATCCTCGATTTT